>JBKPBB010000172.1:0-15660 GCA_046744245.1 Thermodesulfobacteriota bacterium | reverse complement strand
GTCGCGCCCCGACGCGAGACCGCGCGCCGACCGCGTTTCCGCCTCCGCTCGACGCGCCGAGCGCCCCCGGCGCACCGCACTCCGCCGGTCGCTCGGCCGCCGCGAGCCATGTGGCGCGCGTGGGCGCGCGATCGTCAACGCCGGGCGGGACGGGACGCTAGGTCGCCACCTTGGCGACGATCTCCATCACGTCGAGCGTCTGGACCTTGTCCTCGAGCTCCTTCGCCTTGATCCCGTCCGAGAGCATGGTCATGCAGAACGGGCAGGAGACGGCGATCACCTCGGGGTCGGTCTCGAGGGCCTGCTGGGTGCGCAGCAGGTTGACGCGCTTATCCGGGTCCTCCTCGATCCACATACGTCCGCCGCCTGCCCCGCAACACATGCCGAACTGCTTGTGGCGGTGCATCTCCTGCACCCGGGCCCCGGTCTGGGCAAGCACGCTGCGTGGCTCGTCGTAGATCTCGTTGAAGCGGCCGTAGTAGCAGGAGTCGTGGTACACGGTCCTCTTCTTGAACTCGGGCGGAACCTGCAGGCGGCCCGCGGCGACCAGCTGCGCCACCAGCTCGGCGGCGTGGATCACCTCGTAGTGCCCCCCGAACTGCGGGAACTCGTTCTTGATGGTGTTGAAGCAGTGCGGGCAGTTGACGATGACCTTCTTCACGCCCGCCGCGGTGAAGCTCTCGATGCACGCCTGCGCCATGGTCTGGTAGAGGTACTCGTTGCCGAGGCGGCGCGCGGTCTCGCCGTTGCAGAGCTCCGCCTTGCCGAGGCAGGCGAAGTCCACGCCCGCCTTCTTGAGCAGCCGCGCGAAGGCCTGGGTCGTCTTCTTGTTGCGGTCGTCGAAAGCGCCGGCGCAGCCGACGTAGTAGAGGTACTCGGCGTTCGGCTTGTCGGCGACGGTGGGGAGGCCGAGCCCCTGCGCCCAGTCGAAGCGCCTCTCGGCGCCGAGGCCCCACGGGTTCGACTGCGTCTCCATGCCCTTGAAGGTGCGCGTCAGCTCGCTCGGGAAGCGGGCCGCCTCCTGCACCAGGTGGCGGCGCATGTCGACGATCTTGTCGACGTACTCGATCATCACCGGGCACGCCTCCTCGCACGCCCGGCACACGTTGCACGACCACAGCACCTCGTCCGTGATGACGGGCCCGACGACGTTCTCGCCCACCTCGGGCGGCTCGGCGCCGTCGCCGTCGGCGCGACGGCGGACGCGCTTCTCGATCACCTCGTCCTGGTGCGCGTAGAGGTAGTCGCGCAGGTCGAGCAGGAGCTGGCGCGGGGCGAGCGGCTTCCCGGTGGCGGTCGCCGGGCACTGCGAGGAGCACCGGCCGCACTCGGTGCAGCTGAACATGTCGAGCACCTGCTTCCAGGTGAACTGGTCGACGTGCGAGGTGCCGAAGGTGGTCGCGTTCTCGAGGTCCTGCTTGGAGAGCGCGCCGAGCGGCTCGAGCTTGCGGAAGAAGACGTTGGGCAGCGAGGTGATGACGTGGAAGTGCTTGGCGAGCGGCAGGAAGTTCAGCATCACGAGCACGGAGAGATTGTGTGCCCACCACGCCACGCTGCCCGCCGTCGTCGCGAAGCCCGGGCCCATCGCGGCGAGCCACGGCCGCAGCACGTGGTTGGAGAGCGGCTCCCAGGCGCCCTCGCCGGAGATCCCCGGCTCGCCCGCGTGCAGCACGAGCCGGCTCGCGTCGTAGACCGGGCCTGAGCTCACGATGATGCCGATGCAGCCGAGGATGAGATACGCCTCCCAGTGGTGGTGGCCGCGCTGGCGGTTCTCGGCCGGCGCGAAGCCCATGAGGCGCATCGGGCGCGTGATCGCCCAGCGCGCCATGAGGACGAGCACGCACACCAGCACGATTGCCTCGAAGCAGTCGCGCAGGAACATGTAGGGCCCGCCGAGCAGCGACGGGCTCATGAGCGGGACGTAGAAGTGCTCGCTGTAGGCGCGTCCGAACATGGTGACGATCTGCAGACCGAGCACCGTGAAGCCCCAGAAGACGAAGAAATGGAGCCAGCCGGCGAGCGTCTCGCGCACCCACGACACCTCGGGGCGGATGAACTTCTTCTGCCCGAGCGCGATGGTGACCACCGCCCACAGCCGCGCGGGAATGCGATCGACCTTGAAGGTGCCGGTGGCCGCGCGCAGCAGGTTGAACCGGCCCCATACCTGGTAGATGAAGAGCCCCACTCCGAGCAGCAGGCACACGGTGAACAGGATCGCGGAACGCATTTCCCCCGCTTAGTCCACGACTTTCCCCCATGCAACAGCGCGTCATGCGTGCGGCGGTCGCTGCCGCGTTGGCCCTCGCCGGCTGCCGGGACCGCGGCCCGGTGGCGGTGATTCGTGGTCCCGGCGGTGTGGTCGAAGTGTCGCTCGAGGTGGCTGCCACGCCCGCGGAGCGGGAGCGCGGGCTCATGTACCGCAGCTCCCTCGCCGACGGCCGCGGCATGCTCTTCGTCTTCGACGAGGACGGGGACCACGGCTTCTGGATGAAGAACACGCTCATCCCGCTCGACATGCTGTTCATCGCGCGCGACGGGACGGTGGCCGGCATCCACGCGCACGCGACGCCGCTTTCGACGGCCAACATCTCGGTCGGGAAGCCATCGCGCTACGTGCTCGAGGTCCCCGGCGGCTGGGCCGCGCGGCACGGGATTGCCGCCGGCGCGCAGGTCGAGTTCCGCGGCGTGAACGCCCTAGGAGGCGCCGGGACCCGCCAGCCCTGACCGGGGTCCCGGCGGCAGTCGCTGCCCGGGGTCCGATCGCGGCAGTCAGAGTGATCGGCCACACGAGCCGCCGGCCGCACCTACCTTGAAAGGCTCGCTCCCACCCCTGAGTACCGGGGTGGTTGCGACGTTCGAGTTGGACCGCCCGAACTCCCGGGCGAGATCGCCCGCGCCCTGCGTACAGGGGTGGTTGTGCTCGCCGCAGGTGTAAGGATAAAACCCAGGAGCCGCACAGGGGAGGAAAGCTCGATGCCCGCAAACCCGCCGAAGAACATGACCCGCGTCACTCCGTACCTGTACTACGAAGACGTGGCTAGCGCGCTGGACTGGTTGGTCAAGGCCTTCGGCTTCCGAGAGCGCATGCGGATGCCCGGGCCAGGTGGAAAGATCATGCACGCTGAGGTGGAGCTGGCCGACGGTGTCGTGATGATGGGGCACCCCGGCCCCGAGTTTCGGAACCCGAAGCGCCTCGGCCACGTGACACAGAATGTGTACGTCTACGTTGACGACGTGGACAAGCACTTCGAGCGCGCCAAGAGCGCCGGTGCCACCATCCTCTCCGAGCCCAAGGATCAGTTCTACGGCGACCGGACCTACGGAGCGGCGGATGTCGAGGGTCACCAGTGGTACTTTGCCCAGCATATCCGCGACGTCGCGCCCGAGGACCTCAAGCCGCCGGCGTAGGTTGCTCGGCTCCCACCCTTCGTTCCAGGCGATCCTAGAGACTATGACCGAGTGGACGGTGCCCCGCCTCCAACCGGCTGACACGAGCTTCGCATCGATGCGGGATGAACTCTGCTTGCAGGCGGCGGACGTCCTGGTCTACGACAGGTGCCGCTGGATGCCGACATGGGTGCGGCCGCAGCAGTAGAGGGCGGACCGAGAAGCGGCTCGTACCTTGGACGAACGGGAGGACTGATGCCGAGACAGCGAAGCCTCGTGACGGTGATCCGCGACATGGTGCAGCAGGAGGTGCGCTCCGCGATCCAGTCGTTGCTCGGAGGCATCTCTACCGGAAGGCGGGTAGCGAACGGTCGTCGCCGTCGCCGCAAGGCGCGCGGGAAATGGCGCCCTGGTGGTCCTGGTCGTCCGCCGAAGGCCGTTACCGAGAGGGCAGCGCATATGAGGGCCGTGGTGACGACTCCGGTTTCGAAGCTGAAGACCGGCAGCCGTCGCAGGCGTCGGCGTGGTCCCGGTCGTCCACCCGGATCGAAGAACAAGGCGGCTTGATGGCGAAGACCGACGAGGTGTGGACGCAGTTGGCGACCCGCATTCCGAAAGAGCTCCACCGGCGCCTGAAGCTGCACTGCGTGACGCACGACATCGCGCTCATGCTTTTCGTGGTCGAGGCGATCGAGGAGAAGCTCGGGCGCAAGGCCAAGCCGAGGAAGGGGACGGCCTGAGCTGCCGCTCCGCTGGGAAGGGCTTGCGGAGCGGGGGTGATGACGGGGACCCGCATGCCGTGCTAGCCAGAGAAGCGTGACGATCAGGCCGGAGGAGGTCCGCGCCAAGCTGGAGGCCGGGCGCACGGCAATCGCGGAACGGCTGCACCTTCTCGCTGACGAGATCGAGGCGCTCCCCCTCGAAGGTGCTACGGAGGCGCTCTCGTGGTTCGGGGATCAGATCGAGCGCCTGCTGCGGGAAGCCGACCGAATCCTCGGCGCCGACCTTGGCCATCACCGGCCCTGAACGTCTTCCACCGCGCCCGCCCTCCCTTTTCAGGCCGACAAGGCGGCGGCCGACAGCCTCGCTACGGACACCGGGCTACCTTGAATTTCCGGGGAGCGCATACTAAGGATCGCGCTTCTCTACGGAAGTTCATGGGAATCAAAGAGAATCTCGCAGAGCTCGAGCGCCGGAACCGCGAGGCGCTGCTCGGCGGGGGCGAGGAGCGCATCGCCAAGCGCCACGCCGAGGGCAAGGGCAGTGCGCGCGACCGCATCGACCAGCTCCTCGACCCGGGGAGCTTCGTCGAGCTCGACCGCTTCAAGACCCACCGCTGCCTCGACTTCGGCATGGCCGAGCGGAAGATCTACGGCGACGGCGTGGTCACCGGCCACGGCACCATCGACGGCCGCCTGGTCTTCATCTTCTCGCAGGACTTCACCGTCTTCGGCGGCAGCCTCTCGGGCGCCTTCGCGGAGAAGGTGGTCAAGATCATGGACCTCGCCATGAAGGCGGGCGCGCCCGTGATCGGCCTCAACGATTCGGGCGGCGCGCGCATCCAGGAGGGTGTGGTCAGCCTCGCCGGCTACGCCGACATCTTCCTCCGCAACGTGCTCGCCTCGGGTGTGATCCCGCAGATCTCGGTCATCATGGGCCCGTGCGCCGGCGGCGCCGTCTACTCGCCCGCCATGACGGACTTCATCCTCATGGTGAAGAACACGGGCTACATGTTCATCACCGGGCCCGACGTGATCCGGACGGTCACGCACGAGGAGGTGACGCAGGAGGAGCTGGGCGGCGCCGACACCCACAACACGCGGAGCGGCGTGGCCCACTTCGAGGGCGCCAACGAGGCCGACACGCTGGCCATGGTGCGCGAGCTCCTCTCCTTCATCCCGTCGAACAACCTGGACGACCCACCCTTCGTGCCGACCGAAGACCCGGCCGACCGCCGCGACCCCGCCCTCGCCTCCATCGTCCCCGAGAACCCGAACAAGCCCTACGACATGCGCCAGGTGATCACGGCGGTGGTCGACGACGGCTACTTCTTCGAGGTGCAGCAGGCGTTCGCGCGGAACATCCTGTGCGGCTTCGCGCGCCTCGGGGGACGCTCGATCGGCATCGTCGCGAACCAGCCCGCCTTCCTTGCCGGCGTCCTCGACATCGACGCCTCGGTCAAGGCGGCGCGCTTCGTCCGCTTCTGCGACTGCTTCAACATCCCGCTGGTGACGTTCGTCGACGTGCCGGGCTTCCTCCCCGGCACGGCGCAGGAGTTCGGCGGCATCATCAAGCACGGGGCGAAGCTCCTCTACGCCTTCTGCGAGGCGACCGTACCGAAGATCACGGTCATCACGCGCAAGGCGTACGGCGGCGCCTACGACGTCATGTCGTCCAAGCACATCCGCGGCGACGTGAACCTCGCCTACCCCACCGCCGAGATCGCGGTCATGGGCCCCGACGGCGCCGTCAACATCATCTTCCGCAACGAGATCGAGCGGGCGAAGGACCCCGCCGCCGAGCGCGAGCGCCTGGTCGCCGACTACCGGCGCACCTTCGCCAACCCGTACAAGGCCGCCGAGCTCGGCTACATCGACGAGATCCTCCAGCCCGCCGACACGCGCCCGCGCTTGATCGGCGCGCTCGAGATGCTGCAGAACAAGCGCGACCGGAACCCGCCCAAGAAGCATGGCAACATCCCGCTCTGAGCGCGCTTCCGGGCCGCTCTTCAAGCGTATCCTGGTGGCGAACCGCGGCGAGATCGCCGTGCGCGTCATGCGCGCCTGCCGCGAGCTCGGTATCGAATCGGTCGCCGTCTACTCGGAGCCGGACCGCGGCGCCCTCCACGTGCGCCAGGCCGACTACGCCTATCCGATCGGGCCGGCCAGGGCTGCCGAGAGCTACCTCCGCATCGACAAGCTGATCGCGGCCGCGAAGGAATCCGGCGCCGAGGCCGTCCACCCCGGCTACGGCTTCCTCTCCGAGCGCGCGGCGTTCGCCCAGGCGTGCGCCGACGCGGGCCTCGTCTTCATCGGCCCGTCGGCGCGTGCGATCACGGCCATGGGTGACAAGGTCGAGGCGCGGCGGCTCATGCGCAAGGCGGGCGTCCCGGTCGTGCCGGGGTCCGACGACGCCCTCGGCTCGGATGCCGAGGTGGAGAAGGTCGCGAGCGAGATGGGCTTCCCGCTCATGCTGAAGGCCGCCGGGGGCGGCGGCGGGAAGGGCATGCGGCTCGTCGAGTCCGCCGACAAGCTCAAGAGCGCGCTGCGCGCCGCGCGCTCCGAGGCCAGGTCGGCCTTCGGCGACGATCGGGTCTACGTCGAGAAGGCGATCGTCCGCCCGCGCCACATCGAGGTGCAGGTGCTGGGCGACACGCACGGCCACGTCGTCCACCTCTACGAGCGCGAGTGCTCCATCCAGCGCCGGCACCAGAAGGTGATCGAGGAGTCGCCGTCCACGGCGATCGACCAGAAGACCCGCGAGGAGATGGGGCGGGTCGCGGTCGCGGCCGCCCGGGCGGTCGACTACGTGGGCGCGGGCACGATCGAGTTCCTGGTCGACCAGGAGCGGCGCTTCTACTTCCTCGAGATGAACACCCGCATCCAGGTCGAGCACCCGATCACCGAGGCGGTGACCGGGGTCGATCTCGTGAAGGCGCAGATCGAGATCGCAGCCGGGCGGGCGCTCGGCTTCGCGCAGGAGGACATCGTCCAGCGCGGCTGGGCGATCGAGTGCCGCATCTACGCCGAGGATCCGGAGAACGGCTTCCTTCCCGCGCCGGGGCGCATCGTCGTGCTGCGCGTGCCGAGCGGGATCGGCATCCGCGACGACTCGGGCGTGTACGAGGGCTTCGAGGTCTCGATCAACTACGACCCGATCCTCTCCAAGCTGGTGGCATGGGGCAGCAACCGCGATGAAGCGATCGACCGCATGCTGCGTGCCCTGGGCGAGTACGTGATCGTCGGCCCGACGGCCAACATCGCCTTCCACCGCTGGGCGCTCGGGCACCCCGCCTTCCGCGCCGGCGACATCGACACCGGCTTCATCGCCCGCCACTTCAAGCCCGGGGCGCTGGCGGAGGGGACGGAGGCCGACCTGCCGCTCATCGGTGCCGCGCTGGCGGCGATGGCGCGCGCCGCAACGGTGGCCAGCGCGAACGGGGCCCGGCCCCCGGTTCCGCCGCGCTCGCGCTGGCGGGAGCTCGCGCGGCGCGAGGCCCTCCGTGAGTAGCACCCGCCCGGCGCGCTTCACGGCCCTGGTGAGCGAGGCCACCCACGCGCTCGAGGTCGAGCCGCTCGGCGAGGGGCGCTACCGGATCGCGATCGACGGGCGGGAGCGGATCGTCGACGGCCGCGAGACTGGCGCCGGCACCTTCTCGCTCCTGATCGACCACGCGGCCGCCGAGGTGAGCGTCAGCAGCCGGGGCGACGAGTTCCAGGTGGCGGTGGGGGGCCGGACGCATCGCCTCCGCCTCCTCGACGAGCGCGCCCGGCGCCGTCAGCGGGCCGCGGCCGTCGACGGCGCGCGCGAGGTCCGGGCGGCGATGCCCGGCAAGGTCGTCGCCGTGCTGGTCGAGGCGGGCGCCCGGGTCGAGCGCGGCCAGGGCCTCCTCGTCATCGAGGCCATGAAGATGGAGAACGAGATCGGCGCACCGCGCGCCGGCACGGTGTCCGAGGTGCGGGTCAAGCCCGGCCAGGCCGTCGAGCCCGGCGAGCTGCTCGCACGCATCGACTAAGCGAGAGTCGCGGCGCGGGGACGAGTCTCAAACTTGTGGCCCGGGGACGATCATGTTAGGGGACTCGTCCAACCCGGACGATGAGCCTCTCGTACGTTCCCAAGAAGATCTACCTGACCAAGGGCGTCGGCAAGCACCGCGAGAAGCTCTCGAGCTTCGAGATGGCGCTGCGCTCGGCCGGGATTGCGCAGTACAACCTGGTGCGCGTGTCGTCGATCTTCCCGCCCCACTGCAAGCTGATCTCGCTCCAGGAGGGGCAGAAGCTCCTCAAGTCGGGCCAGGTGCTCCACGTCGTGATGAGCGAGAACGCCACCAACGAGCCGCACCGTCTGGTCGCCGCCTCGGTCGGCGTCGCGATCCCCAAGGACCGCAACCAGTACGGCTACCTCTCCGAGCACCACAGCTACGGCCAGACCGACAACAAGGCGGGCGACTACGCCGAGGACCTGGCCGCCTCCATGCTGGCCACCATCCTGGGCGTCGACTTCGACCCCAACACCAGCTACGACGAGCGCAAGGACGTCTGGCGGATGAGCGACAAGATCGTCATCACGCGCAACGTCACCCAGTCCGCCATCGGGGACCGGGAGGGGCTGTGGACGTCCGTGGTCGCGGCCGCCGTGTTCGCCGAGTGAGCCCCCGCACCCAGCAACCCTGACCCGCCCGAAGATCACTGCCGCAGCGCCGAGCGAGGAGGATGCCGCCCTCGAGGCGCGGCTCCTGGCGGCCGCCGAGCGCCGCAAGAGCCCGGTCGCCGCCGAGGACCTCTTGCGCGCAGCCCGGCTCTCGAGCGCCGACAAACGCCGGACGGGCGAGGAGCGGCTCGCGGCGCTCGAGGCCCGCGGCGCCCTGGTGCGCACCAAGGGAGATCGCTTCACCCTGCCCGCCCGGCTCGATCTCGTGGCCGGCCGTCTCCAGTCGAACCCCGCGGGCTACGCCTTCTGCGTGACCGACGACCCGGAGGAGGAGGACGTCTACGTGCCGGCCTCGGGCGTCCGTCCCGCGATGCACGGCGACCGGGTGCTGGTGCGCGTCGAGCGCTTCCAGCGCCGCGGGCGCACCGAGGGGCGCGTCGCCCGGGTGCTCGAGCGCGGCACGAGCCGGGTGATCGGCGTGCTGCGGCGGGGTAGGACCTCCGCCGTGGTCGTCCCGCAGGAGCAGCGCATCACCGTGCCCATCGTCGTGCCGCGCGGCGCGGACGGCGGCGCCGCCGACGGCGACATGGTGGTTGCGGACCTGGTCCGCTGGCCCGGCCTCGCCTCCGAGGCCGAGGCGCGCGTCACCGCCGTCTTGGGTCCCGCCACCGACCCCCGGGTCGAGACCGAGGCGGTGATCGCCGCCCACGACCTGCCCCGCGACTTCCCGCCCGAGGTGGCCGCCGCCGCGCGCCGCGTGCCGTCGGGCGTGCCGGCCTCGGCCACCGCCGGCCGCCTCGACCTCCGCGGCCTCCCGATCGTCACCATCGACGGCGAGAACGCGCGCGACTTCGACGACGCCGTGCTGGTCGAGTCGCTCGGCACGGGCTTCCGCCTGACGGTCGCGGTGGCCGACGTGGCGCACTACGTGCCCCCCGGGAGCCCGCTCGACCTGGAGGCCCGCGCGCGCGGCACGAGCGTCTACTTCCCCGACCGCGTCCTCCCCATGCTCCCCGAGGAGCTGTCGAACGGCATCTGCAGCCTGAAGCCCGACCAGGACCGCCTGGTGAAAGCCGTCCGCCTGGAGCTCGACGCGCGCGGGCGGGAGACGGCGGTCTCCTTCCACGACGCCGTCATGCGAAGCGCCGCGCGCTTGACCTACACCCAGGTCCGCCAGGCGCTGGTCGACCGCGATCCGGGGGTGCGCGCCGCCCTCGGCGCCCTGGTCGAGCCGCTCGAGCGCGCCGAGGCGCTGGCGCGCCTGCTCATGGCCCGCCGCCGGCAGCGGGGCGCCATCGACTTCGACCTCCCCGAAGCCGAGGTGGTGCTCGACCTCCGCGGCCGGCCCGCAGAGATCGTGCGCGCCGAGCGCTCGATCGCGCACCAGATGATCGAGGAGTTCATGCTCGCCGCCAACGAGGCCGTGGCGCGCGAGCTCGGGCGCCGCAAGCTCGGCTTCCTCCACCGCGTGCACGAGCCGCCGACCGCGGAGAGCGTGGGCGAGCTGGCGCGCTTCCTCGAGGGCTTCGGGCTGCGTCTGCGGATGGAGGAGGGGCGTGCGGCGCCCAGGGCGTTCGCCGCCGTGCTCGAGCAGGCGAAGGGACGCGCCGAGGAACGGCTCGTCAACACGATCCTGCTGCGCTCCATGCAGCAGGCGCGCTACGCGGCGGAGGCGCTCGGCCACTTCGGCCTCGCGACCGACTGCTACACCCACTTCACCTCGCCCATCCGCCGCTACCCGGACCTGGTCGTGCACCGCATCCTCGGCACCGGGCGCGTACCGCCCGACCTCGGCGCCGTCGCCGAGGAGTCCTCGCGGCGCGAGCGCGTGGCGATGGAGGCCGAACGCGAGATCGTGGAGCTGAAGAAGGTCCAGTTCATGCAGGACAAGGTGGGCGAGGCCTACGACGGCTTCGTCTCGGGCGTCGTGCCGTTCGGCTTCTTCGTCGAGCTGAAGGACGTCTTCGTCGAGGGCCTGGTGCACGTGAGCACGCTCGGCGACGACTTCTACGACCACGTCGAGCGGCAGCACCTGCTGCGCGGCCGGCGCACGCGGCGGACGTTCCGCCTGGGCGACCGGGTCAGCGTGGTGGTCGCCGGGGTCTCGATCGAGCGCCGGCAGGTTGACTTCAGGCTCGCCGACGGCGAGGAGAGAAGCGACCGATGGCGAAGGCGGCGGCACTCCTGATCGCGGCGCTCGCCCTGCCCGCCGTCGCGGCGGCGCGCGGCGCGGAGAGCGACCCGGAGCGGCGGAGCCTGGTCGTCCAGGCGGTCGAGAAGGCGAGCCCGGCGGTGGTGAACGTCTCGACCGAGCAGGTCGTCGAGCGCCACGCCTCGCCCTTCCCCTTCCCCCAGGACCCGTTCTTCGAGGAGTTCTTCCGCGACTTCGTCGACCCGCGCCCGCGGCGCTTCAAGACGACGAGCCTCGGCTCGGGCGTCATCGTCGCGGCCGACGGCACCATCATGACCAACGTGCACGTGATCGAGCGCGCGAGCCGCATCCACGTGATGCTCATCGACCAGCGCGAGTTCGACGCCACGCTGGTGGGCGCGGACGCCGACGCCGACATCGCCGTCCTGCGCGTCAAGGCGGGCGGCGACCTGCCGCACATCCCCTTCGGCACCTCGGCCGATCTCATGATCGGCGAGACCGTGATCGCGATCGGCAACCCCTTCGGCCTCTCGCACACGGTGACCACCGGCGTGGTGAGCGCGGTCGGCCGCTCGCTGCGCGACGAGGAGCGGACCTACACCGACTTCATCCAGACCGACGCCTCGATCAACCCGGGGAACTCGGGCGGCCCGCTGCTCGACATCAAGGGCGAGCTGATCGGCATCAACACCGCCATCTACGGGAAGGCGCAGGGCATCGGCTTCGCCATCCCCGTCGACCGGGCGCAGCGCGTGATGAAGGACCTGGTCTCCTACGGCGAGGTGCGGCACGCCTGGGTCGGCCTCGTCGTCCAGAACCTGACCCCCGACCTGGCGCAGCACTTCGGCGTACGCCGTGGCGTGGTGGTGGCCCAGGTCGAGCCCAAGAGCCCCGCCGAGGCCGCCGGCATCGCGCGCGGCGACGCGGTGACGAAGGTCGACGGGCGCGAGGTGGCCTCGCGAGAGGAGTTCGAGCAGCGCATCGAGGACCACGCCGAGGGCGACCGCCTCACGCTGACCCTCCGGCGCGAGGGCCGCGACGAGGACGTCCGCCTCGCCGCCGCGACCTTCCCCACCGCGCGCGCCGACGAGCTCGCCTGGCAGCTCCTCGGCCTCCAGGCCGCGGGCGCCGAGGACGGCCTGGTCGTGAGCCGCGTCCGCCCCGGGAGCCCCGCGGCGCGCATCGGCGTCCAGCGCGGCGACCGGCTCCTCGGTCTCGGGGGCACGCCGCTGCGGTCCGTGGCGGAGCTCCGCCGCAAGATGATCGAGTTGCGGAGCGCGCGCAGCGTGCTGCTCTCGGTCGGCCGGGGGCCGTATCAGTACAACGTGAACGTGCCCTTGGCGCGGGGGTAGAAGCGGGAGGCGAGGGCGGCGGCACGGGCGGCAGCGGGCTCGGGGACCGAGTAGCGCGCCGGCGCTACTTCTTCACGACCTCGAGCAGCTCGACCTCGAACACGAGCAGCGCGCCGGGCGGGATCTGCGCGCGACCCTGGTCGCCGTACGCGATGTCGGACGGGCAGACGAGCTTCGCCTTGCCGCCCACCTTCATCATCTGCAGCCCCTCGGACCAGCACTTGATGGCGCCGTTCAGCGAGAAGCTCACCGGCTCGCCACGCTGCACGGAGCTTTCGAAGATCGTCCCGTCCGTCAGCTTCCCGGTGTAGTGCACCTTCACCGTGTCGGTCGCCGTCGGCGAGTCACCCGTGCCGGGGGTGAGCTCGACGAAGACGAGGCCGGAGGCGGTCTTCTTGGCCCCCTTCTCGGCCGCCGCCTTCTCGAGGAACGCCTGCCCGGCTGCCCTGTTGCTCTCCGCGGACGACTTCTTGCGGGCCTCGGCGAGCGCGTTGACCTTCGGGCCGAACGTCTTCAAGTCGACCTTCCCCTCGCGCCTGAGCACGGCGTCGGTGAGGCCGGCCTTCACGAGCTCGAGCTCCTTCTCGTTCAGGCCGAACTGCGTGAGCCGCTGCTGCCCGAGCACCAGACCGAGCGCGTAGAGCGTCTTGTCCTCGTCGGTCTTGAGCTGCGGGCCGGCCGCTCCCGCCGCGCTGGCGGCGGCCAGCACGGCGAGCATCCCGATCAGCAGTACGTTCCGCATCGCGCGGTCGAGCGCGGCCCTGGCCGCCTTCTCCCACGACGCGTTGCTCGTCCCGACCAGCTCGATCACTTCGTGCCGGCTCTCGGCCATCGACTCGGCCCTCCCTCGAGGTGGTGCTCATAGCCCCGGTTCACCGTCTCGAACAGCCCCGCGGCCAGGCCGCCCCCGATGCACATGGTGACGATCCCTCACCTCTTCCGTCCCCCCGGCGTCGGCTACCTGGCCGCCTAGCCGAGCCGCGGCCTCATCCGCCAGCGGATCAGGACGAGCAGCAGCGCGAAGAGCCCGCCCAGCGCCAGCGCCGGTCCCAGCACCTCCGCGAAGCCCCCCCCGCGCTCCACGATCCGCCGGAGCGCGATCTGGTACCAGCGCAGCGGGAAGAGCCCGCCCAGGTCGCGCACGCCGCGCGGCATGAACTGGTAGGGGTACATCACGCCCGAGAGCACGAACGACGGCATGATGAAGAAGACGGTGATGAACACCGACTGTGCCGTCGTCTGGGCGAGCACGGAGACGAGGACGCCAATCGCGAGCGAGGCGAGCACGAAGGGCAGCGTGATGGCGAAGAGCGCGAGCCAGCTCCCCTGCGGCCAGATGCCGAAGACGAGCCCGCTCGAGAGCACGGCGAAGAGGAGCAGCCCGTAGCACACGACCACGTAGGGGACGAGCTTCCCGAGCACGATCTCGAGCGGGGTGGTGGGCAGCGCGAGCATCTGCTCGTAGGTGCCCATCTCGCGCTCGCCGACCAGGCCGCCCGAGGTGACCGACAGGCAGAGGTTCGTGAGCAGCATGCCCGCAAACGCGGCCAGGAAGAAGACGCGGTCGCTGAGCGTCGGGTTGAACCAGAAGCGCTGCCGGACGTCGATCGGCCCCGGCAGGCGCGGCGCGGCGTGCCGCGCGCTCGCGGGGACGAGGCGCGTCGCGAACGCGCCCGCCACCTCCGCCACGTAGGCGCCGATCCGGGCGGCGGAGAGCGGATCGCTCCCGTCGAGCAGCAGCTGCACCTGCGGCCGGCCGCGCTCGACGTCGCGCCGGAAGTCCTTCGGGATGACCAGGACGGCGAGCGCCTTGCCGCGTTGCAGGAGATCGCGCGCCTCGTCGTAGCTGCCGATCGACCGGAACGGGCGGAAGTAGCCCGTCGCCTGCACCTCGGCGACCAGGCGTCGCGCGCTCGCATCGGCGCTCCGGTCGAGCACCGCCCACGGCACGTTGGCCGGCTTGTTGGAGAGCACGAGGCCGAAGATGACGAGCATCATGATCGGCTGCATGAGGACGACGCCCAGGAAGGCCTGGTCGTGGCGCACGACGCGCGCCTCGCGGTACGCCACGGCGAGCACGTTCGACCAGAAGCGGCGGCTCACGTGCGCGCTCCGATCGTGCGCAGCGCGAGCGCCACGAACACCACGCCCGAGAGCGCGAGCACGGCGAGCTCCCACGCCAGCGCCTCGGGCCCCGCGGCGCGGAGATAGATGGCGCGGCTCACGCGGATGTAGTGCGTGGCGGGGAAGGTCTCGGCGAGCCAGCGGAAGACGAACGGCATGTTGCGGGTCGGGAACGCGAAGCCGGAGAGCTGCACGAGCGGGATGCTGAACAGCACCGTCTTCTGCACCGCCTCGGCCGCCGTGCTCGAGGTGGCCGAGAAGTAGAGGCCGAGGGCGAGCGAGAAGAAGACGTAGCCCGAGGACACGGCGACGAAGAGGAGCGCGCTCCCCTGCGGCCAGACGCCGAGCACGAAGCCGGCGACCAGCATCATGAGCACGACGTCGAGCGCGAACACGGCCCCGAGCGGGAGGAGCTTCCCGAGCAGGATCTCGGCCGAGGTCGCCGGCGTCACCTGGAGCTGGTCGAAGGTGCCGGTCAGGCGCTCGTTCACGATCGAGACCGCGGTGATGATCGTGGTCAGGAAGGAGAGCACGAAGCCGAAGGTGCCGGCCACCATGAAGGGCTTGCCCTCGAGGCGCGGGTTGAAGAGCGCGCGCGTGACGACATCGACCCCGCCCGGCGGCGCCGCGGTGGGGGGAGCGAGGCTGGCGCCGCTGCGCGCCAGGAGGCTGCGGATGAACGCCTCGGCGTTGCCGGCGAGCGGCGCCTCGCCCCCGTCGTAGATCACCTGCACCTGGGGCGCCTCCCTGCCGTTCAGGTCCCGATCGAAGTCGGGCGGGATCACGAGCGCGGCGCTGATCGTCCCCGCGACCAGCGCGTGCTCGAGGGCGGCGCGGGTCGCGTAGGGGCGTGGGTCGAAGGTGCCGCTCGCCGCCAGGTCGGCGATCAGGCGGCGGCTGGCCGCCGTCCCGCTCGCGTCGTGCACGCCGAGCGAGAGGTGCTTCACGTCGGTCGCGAGCACGAACCCGAAGAGGACGAGGGCGACGAGCGGCACGGTGACGAGGATGGTCATCGTGAAGGGGTCGCGCAGCGTGGCGCGCACCTCGCGCAGGAGGAGCGTGCGGAGCCGCCGCCAGCTCATCGCGCCGCCCCCGCCTCGGCCAGCACGCGCCGGAAGACGTCCGTCATCGCCGGCTGCTCGATCGACACGCGCGCCTCGGGGTGGGCCGCTACCAGGCGCGCGAGCGCGCCGAGGACGTGCGCGTCGAGCGGTCCGGCGGCGAGCGCGACGCCGGCTTCGGTGGGCGTGGCCCCGCCGCCGAGCAGCGCCGCGG
>JBKPBB010000203.1:0-7894 GCA_046744245.1 Thermodesulfobacteriota bacterium | reverse complement strand
CGGCAAGTCGTCGTTGCTGAACCGCCTGCTCGGTGCCGAGCGCGCGATCGTGGCCGCCGAGCCGGGCACCACGCGTGACGCGATCGACACGCCGATCACGGTGGACGGCCGCCCATACGTGCTGATCGACACGGCCGGCATCCGCCGGCGCGGCAAGGTGCGCGAGCCGCTCGAGCGCCACGGCGCCGTGCGCGCGCTCGGGACGCTCGCCCGGTCGGACCTGGCGCTCGTCGTCCTGGACGCGACCGAGGGCATGACGGACCAGGACGCGCGGCTGGTGGGACGCGCCTGGGAGGCGGGGCGGGGCATCGTGCTGCTCGCCAACAAGTGGGACCTGGTGCCGGCCGCGCGGCGTGACCGGGCCGCGTTCCGCGACAAGCTGGTGGCCGGGCATCCGGCGTTCGCCGTGCTGCCGCTCCTCTGCGTGTCGGCGGCGACGGGCGAGGGGCTGGGCGACCTCTTTCCGCTCGTGGCCCGCGTCGAGCGCGCCTACGAGGCGGTCCTGCCGACGCCGGCGCTGAACCGCGCCCTCGAGGCCGCGGTCGCGGCCACCCCGCCGCCCAGCCCCGGGGGCAAGGCGCTGCGCTTCTTCTACGCCACGCAGACCGGCCGCCGGCCGCCCGCCGTCACCGTGTTCGCGAGCGCGCCCTCGCTCGTGCCGGCGGCGTACACCCGCTACCTCGTCGGACGACTCACCGAGGCCTTCCGGCTGACGGGTGTGCCGCTTCGCCTGGCGCTCCGCACCCGGCGGGCGGTCAGCGCACCCCGGGCGCGCGGGAGCGCCGCACGTACTCGAGGTCGCCGGCCGCCGAGACGTGGAGGCCCGCCAGCTCGTCCGCGCTGAAGGGGCGAGTTGGGAGAATCGATCCGCGCCGCGGTGGGCGGGATCGCTGCCCGGCCCCACCGCGCGCGACGGCCCGTCCGCGCCGTCACGGCGCCGGTCGCGTTACGCGATCATGAGCTTCAGCGGCCGGAGCGTGCGCTTCAACGGATCGAGGCTGAGGCCGAGAACCTCGAGGGTGAGCACGCCGAGGAGCGATGCGTCGCCCGCGCGGCCAAAGATGACCTTCGAGATGCCCTGACTCCCCTGTATCTCGAAGACGACGTGCCCGACGCGCCGTCGCACGCTTCGGCCGTCGGCAAGCCAGAACGTCTCGGTGCGCTCGGGCCGGACGTCGATCTCGCGCAGCGTCGATGCCTGGACGACGGAGTAGATGGCGCCGGAGTCGACCGTCATCTCGACGCTCGTCTCTCGGGTTCGATCGACCACGTTGGCGAGGCGGGCGCGAACCGTGGTGATTCCCATGCGGCGATACCCTCTGAGCCGTCTGGGTGCCCGCAGCAGCGTCACGAGGCAATCCTTAGTCCCGCCATATTTCGCTCGCAAGCTCGCTCGCGCGGCTAGCCCGGCCGCTCGAGGCCGGGGAGCGCTGGACGCGAAGGAGGCACCCGGACCCTCTGAGGTCAGGCCGCGGCGGCGCCGCCCCGTCGGAGTCGCCCATGGCACGTCATTGGGGCGCGATCCGCGGCTCGCAGACCCGTCGGTAGAAGCGGGTGACGCCTCGACGGAAGAAACGCGGCGCCATCCGCTGCAGCAGGAGCGGCAGACGCATCGTCAGCGGCGCAACGACCTCGAAGCGATCGCGCCGCACCGCGCGGAGGATCGCCCGGGCGACCCGTTCCGGCGGCACCTCCATCCGGCGCTGGAAGTCCGGCCGTCGCGACCAGGAGGGGTGCTCCGCGAAGAGCCCCGTGGACATCTCGCCCGGGAGCGCGACCGTGACCCGGATCCCTCGTCCCTCGAGCTCGGCGTCGAGCGCCTCGCTGAGCGATGCGACGGCCGCCTTCGCCGCCGAATAGAGTGCCTCCCCGGGCGTCGGGATTCGGGCGGACACCGAGGTCACGTTCACGATGCGGCTTCCCCTCGGCATCCACGGGACCGCCGCCCGGATCGTGTTGACGACGCCGAAGAAGTTCGGGCCGAGCACCCACTCGAGATCCCGCTCGCTCATTGCGAGGAAGGGCACGAGCATGCTTCGCCCGGCGCAGTTGACGAGGAGATCGACGCGTCCGAGCCGCGTTCCGATCTCGGCGAAGACTTCGCCGACACGGCTGCGGTCGGCGACGTCGCACGTGAAGCCCGAGACCGCGGGTCCACCCTCGCGCGCCAGCTCATGGACGCGCTCCGCGCGGAGGTCGACGACCACCGGTCGCGCCCCCTCGCGGGCGAGGAGTCGCATGAGCGCCGCGCCGAGGCCGCTGCCACCACCGGTCACGACCGCGATCGCCCCGGCGAGCCTCATCGAAGCCGTCCGGCGGGCGGAAGCTCGCGGGTCATGCGCGGAGAAGCGTCCCTTCGAGCGCAGCTGTCAAGGACCGCCGCGCCGGGCCCTCGCCGGAGCCTGCCCGCCCCTTTGCCCTCTTGACAGGGCCGCGTTCGTATGATGAGTACATACTCACTGAGTAATTACTCAGTTACCGAGACCCATCGATGCAGGCGGCGACCCGGCAGGAGCAGAAGGCGGCGACGCGCGACCGGTTGGTCAATGCGGCGATGGCCCTGTTCGCGCGGAAGGGGATCGTGCAGACGACGACCGCCGACATCGCCCGGTCGATCCGCATGTCCCACGGGGTCGTGTTCCTGCATTTTCCGAAGCGGGACGATCTGGTGATCGCGGTGATCGACGAGTTCGGGCGCCGGTTGGCGGTGGAGTTCCGCCAGGCCCTCGAGCAGGACCTGGGGCTCCGGGCCGTGCTGCAGGCGCACCTGCGCGTGCTGGCCGAGTTCGAGCCCTTCTACGCGCGGCTGGTGATCGAGGCGCCGCTGCTGCCGCCGAAGGTGCGCAGCACGCTGTTGATGCTGCACGCGGCCGTGTCCCAGCGGCTCTTCCTGGCGCTGGAGCGGGAGCGCAAGGCGGGCCGCGCCCGGAGGCTCGAGCGGCCGCTGCTCTTCAACACGTGGATCGGCCTCGTGCACCACTACCTGGTCAATCGGGACATGTTCGCCGCCGGGGATTCGGTGATCGCGGAGCAGGGAGACACCTTGGTGCAGCACTTCATGACGCTGGTGAAGGCCTGAAAGGAAAGGAGAGACCATGGCCGACAAATGCCCGTCCTGCGGTTCCTGTGGAATGCCCCTCGAGAAGCCCGAGGACTTTGCGTTGGGGGACGTGACGCGTGCCTACTGCCGCCACTGCACGGATGCCCGCGGCGAGCTGCTGCCCTACGAGCAGGTGCTGGAGACCAACGCCCGCTACTACGTGCAGTCCCAGGGCATCACGCCCGACGCGGCGACGCGCCTGGCGCAAGCCCTGCTGGCGGACATGCCTGCGTGGCGGGGCCGGCACTGAGACGAATAGGACACGGGGCTACCCTGACCGGGTGCCTTTCGATCAGTCCAACGTGCGTCAGAGACGCCGGAGGCTCTCATGAATCTAGAAGGTGGTTGTTCGTGCGCAGCTGTGCGGTACAAGTTGACGGCCAGTCCCCTCGTCGTTCATGCCTGTCACTGCCGAGATTGCCAACGCGTTACCGGGAGCGCGTTCGTGATCAATATTTGGATCGAGGGGAAATTCGTGGAAACGAATGGGGCAGTCCCGAAGTCATTCACACTCAAAGGAGGCAGCGGGAAAGATCACGAGGTGTTCTTCTGCGGCAAGTGCGGAACCTACGTATGGAGCCGCTATCACGGTGCACCCGGCGACTACTTGTTCGTTCGTGCCGGGACGCTCGACAAGCCGGAAGCGGTCAGGCCCGATGTGCACATCTTCACGAGGAGCAAGCTGCCGTGGCTGGACCTTCCAGAGCGTGTGCCAGCGTTCAAGTCGTTCTACAAGATCGACGAAGTCTGGTCAGCCGAGAGCAGGGAGCGGCTGCGTCGCAACCGCGCCACCGGCAGCCCGGCGAGGTCGGACTCGCGAGAAGGTCGCTGAAACCCGCGGAAACCTCGGGTTCCCGACACCCCCGCGGGACGCCGAACCGGGTCGAGCTTGGCGGCCGACAGGGGCGGGCTCTATGCTGGCGCCCATGGCGCGCGCGGTGACCCGCTGTGGGTGGTGCGGAACGGACCCCCTCTACGTCAGCTACCACGACGAGGAGTGGGGTGTCCCGGTTCACGATGACCAGAGACTGTTCGAGTTCTTGATACTCGAAGGTGCCCAGGCCGGCCTGAGCTGGATCACGATCCTGAGGAAGCGGGAAGCCTACCGGCGGGTCTTTGCCGGCTTCGATCCCGAGCGCGTCGCGCGCTTCAATGCCCGCAAAGTGGAGCAACTCCTGGGCAACCCGGGTATCGTTCGCAACCGGCTCAAGGTCGAATCGGCGGTCGAGAACGCCCGGGCCTTCCTGCGCGTGCGGGACGAGTTCGGGAGTTTCGCCGCCTATCAATGGCGCTTCGTCGACGGGCGGCCGCGACAGAATCGCCCCCGAGCGATCAAGGACATCCCGGCGAAGACCGACGAGTCCGATGCCTTCAGCAAGGACTTGAAACGCCGTGGCTTCGGGTTCGTGGGGTCCACCATCGTCTACGCGCACATGCAGGCCGTCGGCATGGTCAATGACCACCTCGTGGGCTGCTTCCGCCAGCGTGAGGTCGCCAGCATGGGGCGAGCGAATCATCCGAACTCGACGCGCCCGGACTCCTAGACGCACGCGATCAGGCGAGGCGGGCGACCGAGTCGCCGCCGCGGGCGTCGTCCGACGGCACGCCGCACCTCGCCGCGAAGGTGGCGCCCCGTCGATCGGGAGGCGTCGCGTCGCGCGCGCATCTTGCTCCGCCCGCGGGCGCCTGCTAAGAAACACCATGGCACATCCGAAGGGGCCCATCCGCGACGCCGGGTGGGCCCCTTCGCGCTTTGGGAGGAGGGCGCATGCTGCCGGCTGAGCTGCGCGAGGGCCTCACTTTCGACGACGTGCTGCTCGTCCCTGCGGCCTCGGGCGTCCTGCCGCGCGACACCGACGTCTCGACCTCGCTCACGCGCTCGATCCGCCTCAACGTCCCGCTGCTCAGCGCCGCCATGGACACCGTCACCGAGGCGCGCACGGCGATCGCGATGGCGCAGGAGGGCGGTCTCGGCGTCATCCACCGCAACCTGGCGGTCGCGGAGCAGGCGCTCGAGGTCGAGAAGGTGAAGAAGTCCGAGAGCGGTATGATCGTCGACCCGGTGACGGTGCACCCCGAGCAGCCGATCGCCGAGGCGCTCGCCATCATGCAGCGCTCCCGCATCTCCGGCCTGCCGGTGACCCGGGGCGGCCAGCTGGTCGGCATCCTGACCAACCGGGACCTGCGCTTCGAGAAGCGTCTCGACCGGACCGTGGGCGAGGTGATGACGAAGGAGAAGCTCATCACCGCCCAGCCCGGCGTCACGCTCGAGCAGGCGAAGGAGATCCTGCACCGCTACCGGATCGAGAAACTGCCGGTGATCGACGAGCGGAATCAGCTCCGCGGCCTCATCACCGTCAAGGACATCGAGAAGGCCATCCGCTACCCGAACGCCGCCAAGGACGACCTCGGGCGGCTCCGCGTCGGGGCGGCGATCGGCACCGGCCCCGACCGCGAGGCGCGCGCCGAGGCGCTGGTGCGCGCCGGCGTGGACGTGCTGGTGGTCGACACGGCGCACGGGCACTCCGAGGCGGTCATCGAGACCGTGCGCGCCATCAAGAGCGCCTTCCCTCGAGTCGAGCTCATCGCCGGCAACGTCGCGACCGCCGAGGGGAGCGCGGCGCTGGTCAAGGCGGGGGTGGACGCGATCAAGGTCGGCATGGGCCCGGCCTCGATCTGCACCACGCGCGTCGTCTCGGGCGTGGGCGTGCCGCAGCTCACCGCAATCGGCGACGCGATGGGACCGGCGGAGCGCGCGGGGGTACCGCTCATCGCCGACGGCGGCATCAAGTTCTCGGGCGACGTGACCAAGGCGCTCGCGGCCGGCGCGCACACGGTCATGATCGGTGGCCTCTTCGCCGGCACCGAGGAGAGCCCGGGCGAGACCATCCTCTACCAGGGGCGCACCTACAAGCTCTACCGCGGCATGGGATCGCTCGAGGCCATGCGCGAGCGCGAGGGGAGCCGCAACCGCTACTTCCAGGAGGAGGAGGCCGACGAGCTCGGCAGGAAGCTCGTGCCCGAGGGCATCGAGGGGCGCGTGCCGTACAAGGGCGCGCTCTCTTTCATCGTGCAGCAGCTGGTGGGCGGGCTGCGCGCCGGGATGGGGTACCTCGGCGCCCGCAGCCTGGCCGATCTGCGCAGGAACGCCAGGTTCGTGCGCGTCTCCCCGGCCGGGCTCAAGGAGAGCCACGTGCACGACGTCTACATCACGAAGGAGGCGCCCAACTATCGGCTCGAGTAGCTACGGAAGGGGAGGGAGGCCGAGCGCGAGAGCGCTCACGCCTGCGCGCGGCGGGAGCCGCGCGGGAGTTGAGCCGGGGGCATCGGAGCAGCGGCGCGCGCACAGCGCGCGAGCAGCGGACGGGCCCCCGGTGCTAACTTGATCCTGATCCTCGACTTCGGCTCGCAGTACACGCAGCTCATCGCGCGGCGCGTGCGTGAGCTGCACGTGTACTGCGAGATCCGCCCCTTCGACCTGCCGCTCGACGCGCTCCGCCGGATGGCGCCCGAGGGCATCATCCTCTCGGGCGGCCCCGCCAGCGTCTACGCCGAGGGCGCGCCGCTGCCGGCGCGCGACGTCCTCGAGCTGCTCACGAGCGGCGCGCCGCCCGTGCTCGGCATCTGCTACGGGATGAACGTCCTCGGCCAGGCCTTCGGCGGGGAGGTGAAGCGCGCAGTGCGCAAGGAGTACGGCCCCGCCGACCTGCGCATCACGCGCTTCGACCCGCTGCTCGCCCTGGGTGGCCGCTCGACGCGGGTGTGGATGAGCCACGGCGACCAGATGGCGACGCTCCCGGAGGCGTTCGAGACCCTGGCCGCGAGCGACAACTCCCCGCACGCCGCCTTCCGTCACCGCGAGCGCCCCATCTACGGCCTCCAGTTCCATCCCGAGGTGACGCACTCGGTCGACGGGAAGGAGATCCTCCGCAACTTCGTGCTGCGCGTGTGCGGCGCGAAGCCCGAGTGGACGATGCGCGGCTTCGCCGAGGCGTGGGTGCCGCGCATCCGCGAGCGGGTGGGCGCCCGACGCGTCATCTGCGGGCTCTCGGGCGGCGTCGACTCGACGGTGACCGCCGCGCTCATCCATCGCGCCATCGGCGAGCGGCTCACCTGCATCTTCGTCGACAATGGCCTCCTGCGCGCCGGCGAGGCCGAGCAGGTGCTGAGGGTCTTCCGCGACACCATGGAGCTCGACGTGCGCCACGTCGATGCCGCGGCCCGTTTCCTCGAGAACCTGCACGACGTCGAGGACCCCGAGCGCAAGCGGCGCACCATCGGCGTCACCTTCATCGAGGTGTTCGAGGAGCAGGCCAGGCAGATCCCCGACGCCGCCTTCCTCGCCCAGGGGACGCTCTACCCGGACGTCATCGAGTCCGTATCGGTGCGCGGCCCTTCCGCCACCATCAAGAGCCACCACAACGTGGGCGGTCTTCCCGAGCGCATGCGCCTCGAGCTGCTCGAGCCGCTGCGCGAGCTGTTCAAGGACGAGGTGCGCGACCTGGGGCGCGTGCTGGGCATCCCCGAGGAGATCGTCGCCCGCCAGCCGTTCCCGGGCCCCGGGCTCGCCGTTCGCATCGTCGGCCCCGTCGATGCCGAGCGGCTCGCGATCCTGCGCGGGGCGGACGCGATCGTCCAGGAGGAGATCCGCTCGGCCGGCCTCTACGGCGACCTCTGGCAGGCGTTCGCCGTCCTCCTGCCGGTCAAGACGGTCGGCGTCATGGGCGACGAGCGCACCTACGAGAACGTGATCGCCATCCGCGCCGTCACCTCGACCGACGGCATGACGGCCGA
>JBKPBB010000051.1:0-11130 GCA_046744245.1 Thermodesulfobacteriota bacterium | reverse complement strand
CGTCGGCGGCCCGGCGGGTGACCAGCCGCACGCGCGACACCGCGGCGATGCTGGGCAGCGCCTCGCCACGGAAGCCGAGGGGGGTGACCGCCGGCAGGTCCTCCGCGCGCGCGAGCTTGCTGGTCGCGTGGCGCGCGAAGGCGACCAGCGCGTCCTCCGCCGCCATGCCCTCGCCGTCGTCGCGTACCGAGATCAGGTCGAGCCCGCCCGCGCCGAGAGAGACCTCCACGTGGCGCGCGCCCGCGTCGAGCGCGTTCTCGACCAGCTCCTTCACCACCGAGCCCGGCCGCTCGATCACCTCGCCGGCCGCGATCTGCCCCTGCACCGCCGGCGGAAGGACCGCGATCTTGCCCACGGTGCGTCCTATCCTAGAGGATGAAGCGCGCGTCCTTGCGCGCCAGCCAGGCCTCCACCTCGGCGCGGTTCGCCTCGAAGCCGGGGCGCCCCATGAGCCCGTAGGCGAGCCGCTTCCCCTCCTCGACCCCGGGCTGCCCGAACGGGTCGATGCCGGCCAGCGCGCCCACGGCGACGGTCGCCGTCTCGAGGAGGTAGAGGAGTTGCCCCAGCGTGAAGGCGTTCACGGCCGGGAGGGCGAGCGTCGCGCTCGGGCGGCCGCGCTTGGCGAGCGCCAGCTCGGTCGCGCGCTGCTCGGCGTTGAGCAGCTCGCCGAGCGAGTGGCCGCCGAGATAGCCGACGCCCTCCAGGTCCTGGTAGGTCGTCGGCAGGTCGACCGCCGCGCCATGGTCCTCGACGCGCGCGAAGAGGACCACCTTGTCGCGCGGCCCCTCCACGTAGAGCTGGAGCTGCGAGTGCTGGTCGGCGGCGCCGAGCGCGCGCACCGGCGTCTGCCCCCACTCGACGGTGCGGCCGGCCAGGTCCCGCGCCTTGCCGAGGCTCTCCGCCCAGAGCTGGCAGAACCAGTCGGCGGTCGCTGCCAGGCGCGCGCAGTATGGCATGAGGACCAGGATCGGCTTCGCGTGCCGCGTCGCCAGGAGAAAGAGCGCGCCCGCCAGCGCGAGCGCCGGGTCGGCGAGCGGCGCCGCCGCCGCGCGCGCCCGCTCGTCCACGTAGACCGCGCCCGCGAGCAGCTCCTCCACGTCGATGCCCGCCACGGCGGCGGGAAAGAGTCCGACGGGCGTCAGCACGGAGAAGCGCCCGCCCACGCCGTCCGGCACGACGAGGTCGCGGAAGCCCTCGTCGTTGACGATCTGCCGCAGCACGCCCTTCTCGGCGTCGGTGGTGACGACCAGGTGGTGCTTGTAGTCGACCGCGCCCAGCTCGTGCAGCAGGCGGTCGCGCACGACCAGGAACTGCGCCATGGTCTCGGCGGTCTCGCCCGACTTGCTGATCACGTTGAAGAGCGTGCGTCTCGCATCGAGCTGCCCGAGGAGGGCGCCGAAGTCGTCCGGGTCGATCGAGTCGGCGACGATCACCCGCCGGCCGCCCGGCCGCTCGCCGAGCGCGCTCACCAGCGCGCGCGCGCCGAGCGCCGAGCCGCCGATGCCGAGCACGACCAGCACGTCGATGTCGGCCCCCACACCGGCCGCATCGTCGAGCACGTGGCGCGCGTCGTCGAACCGGTGCGGCAGCTCGGCGAAGGCGAGCGTGCCTGCGGCCCGGCGCGCCGCGAGCTCGTCGCGCACGCGGGCGAGCTCGGGTTCGAGCCCCGCCAGCTCCTCGGCGGCGAGCCCGCTTCCCCCCACCGCCGCGGCGAGCAGCCCGTTCAGGTCGACGCGGACCGTCATGCTCTCCCGCCAGCGACGGCGCCGGTAGTTCGCCATCGTGCGGCGGGGTGTAGCTGCTGCCGCCCCGGGGGGTCAAGCTGCGTCCTTCCGCATCGGTTCCGCGGGCCGCGGGCGTGCGCTATTCTCGCCCGCCGTGTCCGTGCCGAAGCTCGCCCCCGACCCCGCGGCGCTCACCGCGGCGCTCGCCCCGCGCCGTTCGGCCGGAGCACGCATCGTCTTCACGAACGGCTGCTTCGACCTCCTCCATCCGGGCCACGTGCGCTACCTCGCCGCCGCGCGCGCGCTCGGCGACGTGCTGGTCGTCGGGCTGAACGGCGACGCCTCGGTCCGCCGGCTGAAGGGCCCCGGCCGCCCAATCCTGTGCGCCGAGGAGCGCGCCGAGGTGCTGGCCGGCCTCGCCGCCGTCGACCACGTGATCGTCTTCGAGGAGGACACGCCGCGCGCGCTGGTCGCCGCCCTCGGCCCCGACGTCCTGGTGAAGGGCGCCGACTGGCCCGAGGACGAGATCGCCGGGCGGGACGAGACCCTCGCCCGCGGCGGCCGCGTCGAGCGCATCCCGCTCGTCCCTGGCATCTCCACGACGGAGCTGATCCGCCGCACCCGCGATGCCGCGGTCGGGGCGAAGACGGGCGTGATCCGCGGCCAGGGCAGGCGCCGGAGGAATCGCGGGTGATCTCTTTGCAGCCCCTTCGGAGCGGCTGTATAGGGGCAGCGCCCGTGACCCAACGCAGGCCGGACATGCTCGGGCTGGCCGCAGCCGTGGAAGGACTCGATGCAGAGCTGTGCCGCTACGAGGCGCTGGCGGCCGGGATCCAGCGCGAGCGCCTCGACTCCGAGAAGCACCTGCGCCGCGCGGCGCAGGTGCTGAGCGAGCTCGAGGACAGCGAGGCGCGGCTCGGCGAACACATCCGCGCGCTGGTGGGTGCGATCACGACGGCACGCGAGCGTCACGAGAAGCAGTCGGAAGCCGTCCAGGCGCGAGCGGATCAGATCAGGCGGCGGACGGAGAGCCTGACCCAGTTGCTCGCGCGATGGAGGGCGCTGGGCGAGGCGGCGGGAGAGGTGAACCGCTTGGTGCAGCAGGTGGCAGCTTCTGCCCAGGAGGCCAGCGCCGCGGAGCGCATCGACGCCGCGGCGTTTCGGGAGGTCGACGACCGGCTCTGCCGGCTCGCCGAGGACTCCGGAGAGCTCGCGCGAGCCGCCCAGGACGAGGAGTTCCTGGATCTCGGGACGCAGGCGGAGTCGCTCCGACTGCAGTTCCTTTCGGCGCGCAACAAGTTCCGGCTCCTCGAGCGGCGCGCGGGGTCGGCAGGCGAGCCGTAGGAAGCTCGCGAAGGGAGGTCGCGGGCATCCCATTCGCCGCGAGCCCTCGCGATGCGCTCAGGCCCGATCGGGAGGCTGCCCTGCGGACGCGCTCTCTCCCGGCTTCCCATGGTCCGCGTCGTGCGGTAGCTGAGCGCTCCGCGCGAGGACGCGAAGCAACTGGTCAGGCTCGAGGGGCTTCGCCAGATGGACCTGAAAGCCGGCCGCGAGCGCGCGCGCCCGATCGCTCGCCCGCGCGTAGGCGGTGAGCGCCACCGCCGGCACGTCACCGCCCTGGTCGGGCCTGAGCGCTCGCACCTTCCGGATCAGGGCGTAGCCGTCCTCGGCCGGAAGCCCGATGTCGCACACCAGCACGTCCGGCCGCCAGGAGACGAGCCGGCCGAGCGCTTCCCCTGCGGTGCCGACCGCCGCAACCGTGGCGCCTGCCTGGGACACGATCGCGGAGAGCGCTTCGCGCGCATCCACCTCGTCCTCGACGAGGAGCACGCGGAGGCCCTCGAGGCTGCACGGCACCTCCGCCGCCCGAGCCTCCTCGACGGCGGCGGCGCCGCTGGAGCGCGCGAGCTGCTCGTCGTGACGGGTCGCGAGCGGCAGGGTCACCACGAAGGTGGCGCCCCGTCCTTCGCCGTCGCTCAGCACCTCGACGCTTCCCCCGTGCAGCTCGACCAGGTGATGCACGATGGCGAGGCCCAGGCCGAGCCCGCCGCTGGTCCGGGTCGACGACGCGTCCGCCTGGCGGAAGCGCTCGAACACGTGGGGCAGGAAACCCGGCGCGATTCCCTGCCCCGTGTCGGTCACGCGCACCTCGGCGTCCGAGCCGACGCGGCAGAGCCGCACCTCGACGTGGCCACCGCGCGGCGTGAACTTGATCGAGTTCGAGAGCAGGTTCCAGATCACCTGCTGCAATCGGCCGGCGTCGCCGAGCACCGGGCCGGTCGCCGGGTCGATCAAGCGCGCGAGCGTGATCGCCTTCGCTTCTGCCGCGGCCGCCAGTGAATCGGTCGCCGCCTCGACGACCGGCCCGACCTCCAGAGGACGGCAGTCGAGGTGCAGTTTGCCCGTCATGATGCGCGAGACGTCGAGGAGATCGTCGACCAGCCGTGCCTGAGCCCTGGCGTTCCGCTCGACCGCCGAGATGGCCCGGGCCGCGGCCTCTGGGTCGAGTTCTTTCCGGCGCAACATCCAGAGCCAGGAGAGCATCGCGCTGAGCGGGGTACGCAGCTCGTGCGAGACCGTGGAGAGGAACTCCTCCTTCAGGGTGTTCGCCTCTCGCGCCTCGCTGAAGAGCGCGTTCTCGATCGCGATCGAGGTCATTTGCGCGAGCTGGACGAGGAGATCCTCGTCCTCCTGGGTGAAGCTGCGGTCGCCGTCGGCGAAGACCTTGACCAGGCCCAGGTTCCGCCCGTCGCGCCCGGTGAACGGCGCCGCCAGGACGTCGTAGGTCTCCAGCGCGCCGTCCCCGTCCCCATCCGCGGAGAGACCCGCGCCGTGCGGGTGGACGAGCCGGGTGGCGCGCCAGGCCCGGTTCGTCTCGTACGCCGCCAGGGGCGCCGCGACGTCGATGTCCTCCGCGTCCGGGATCGCGGAGGCGGCCGAGACCGCGCGGTGCGTGCGCCGCTCGTCCACGCGCGCCACCGCCAGGGCCCGTTGCGCGCCGAGGATCTCGCGCGCGCTCGCGACGAGCACGGAGAGCATCTGGTCGAGCGAGAGCGCGGCGTTGATGGCGAGCGAGGAGGCGGCCAGCCTGTGGAGCTGGGCCGCGCGCTGCCGCAGGGTATCCGCCTGCCGCTTCACCTCCATCGTGGCCCGGAAGAGCTCGACGAAGACCGACACCTTGGTACGCAGCACGTCCGGCACGACCGGAGTCAGGATGTAGTCCACCGCCTTGAGCGAGTACCCCCGCGCCACGTGCGTCTCGTCGCCGAAGGCAGTGATGAAGATGATGGGCGTGTGCGCCGTCCTCGATCGCTCCCGGATGAGGGTCGCCGTCTCGAACCCGTCCATACCCGGCATGCGCACGTCGAGCAGGACGACGGCGAAGTCCTCTGCAAGAAGACGCCGGAGCGCCTCCTTTCCCGAGCGCGCCTTCACGATGTCGACGCGCAGGTCGACGAGGATCGACTCGAGGGCGACGAGCTTGTCCCGGCTGTCATCGACGATCAGGATGCTCGGCGTCTCCGGCATGATGCTGGGCCCTCGCGGTTCCGCCGGCTCCTAGTCGGACAACCACACCCGGAGGAGCGAGAGCAGCTCCTCGGTGTCGATCGGCTTCGCGAGGTAGTCGGATGCGCCGGCCTTGATGCACTTCTCGCGGTCACCCTTCATGGCCTTCGCGGTAACCGCGATGATCGGGAGGGTGGTGAACCCGGCGCCTTCGCGGATCGCCCGGATCGTCTCGTAGCCGTCCATCTCGGGCAGCATGATGTCCATGAGAATCGCATCGATCCCCGGCTGCTCGTGCAGGATGCCGATCGCCTCGCGGCCGCTCTCCGCGGACACGACCGTGATCTCGTGCCGCTCGAGGATGCTCGTCATGGCGTAGATGTTGCGGATGTCGTCGTCGACGAGCAGCACCTTCTTGCCAGCGAGCGTGGCGTTGACGTCGTGCAGGCGCTCGAGCATCCGCCGCTGTGATTCGGGCATGCGGATGACGGCGCGATGCAGGAAGAGGGCCGTCTCATCGAGCAGGTGTTCGGGCGCCTCGGCGTCCTTCGGGATGACGCTCTGCGCGAGCCGCTTGAGCCGGCCTTGCTCCTCGGGGGTGAGATCGCGCGCCGTGCACACGATCAGCGGGCATTCGCGGAACGCGCGCTCGCGGCGCAGCTGCTCGATGAACTCGATTCCGTCCATGTCGGGCAACCCGAGGTCGACGACGGTGCAGTCGAAGCGCTGTTCCGTGAGCGCGGCGAGTGCCTCGCTCGCGGTGGCGACCGCCGTCGTGTGGACGTCTCCGTTCCCGATCAGCTCGACGACCCGATCGCGCTGGACCTGGTCGCCCTCGACGAGGAGGAGGTTCTTCACGGGCCGGCTGACGCAGTCCTCCAGCCGCGCGAGCGCCGCCTCGATCGCCGCCGGGGTGAGCGGTTTCACCGCGAGGCCGAGAGCGCCGCGCGCGGGCCCCGGCTCGATCTCCCCCTCGACCGAGATCACGTGCACCGGGATGTGACGCGTAGCGAGGTCGAGCTTCAGCTGGCTCAGGATCCGCCACCCGCTCATGTCCGGGAGCCTGATGTCGAGGGTGATCGCATGCGGCTGGAGTTGGCGGGCGAGGGTGACGGCGGCCACGCCGCGCGTCGCGACGACGGCCTTGAAGCCGTGGTCGTGCGCCCGCTCGACGAGGATACGCGCGAACGGCGGGTCGTCCTCGATCACGAGCAGAAGGCGGTCGTTGGGCCGGATGTCGTGCCGATCGTCGCCGACCTCCTCGGTGGGCGGGGCGAGCTCCTCGGGGGTGACCGGCCGCGCCGTGACGGCTCGGCGCTCCATCGCGAGCCAAGCGTCGTTGCCCGAAACCGTGCGGCCACTCGGGTGCACGTGCGGGAGGTAGAGCTTGAAGGTGCTCCCCTTGCCGGGGGCGCTGACGGTCGCGATCTCTCCCCCGAGGACGCGGGCGATCTCGCGGCTGATCGCCAGCCCGAGCCCCGTCCCGCCGTACTTCCGGCTGGTGCTGCCGTCGGCCTGCTGGAAGGCCTCGAAGATGATCTGCTGCTTCTCGGCGTCGATGCCGATGCCCGTGTCGGTGACCGAGAACACGACCACGGCCGGCGCATGGTTGAGCACGTCGTTGTCCAGGTTCCACCCCTCCTGTGCGAGGCCCGCCCGAAGCGTCACGCTTCCGCGCTCGGTGAACTTGAAGGCGTTCGAGAGAAGGTTGCGCAGCACTTGCTGCAGCCGCTTCGAATCGGTGTGGAGGATCATCGGCATCCGCGCGTCGGCCTCGATCGTGAAGTCGAGCCCCCGCGACTCGGCGACCGGCCGGAACGTCCGCTCGACGTACTCGGCGAGGTCCGCCACCGCGACGTCCGCGGCGTCGATGGTCACCGTCCCGGACTCGATCTTGGCGAGATCGAGGATGTCGTTGATGAGCTTGAGCAAGTCGTTGCCTGCGGAGTGGATGGTCTTCGCGTAGTCGACCTGACGGGCCGTGAGGTTCCCCTCGAGGTTCCCGCCGAGCTGTTCCGCGAGGATGAGGAGGCTGTTGAGCGGCGTCCGCAGCTCGTGCGACATGTTGGCGAGGAACTCCGACTTGTACTTCGAGGTGAGCGCGAGCTGCGACGCCTTCTCCTCGAGCGCCTGCCGCGCCTGCTCCACCTCCCGGTTCTTACGCTCCACCTCGACGTTCTGATCGGCCAGCAGCTTGGCCTTCTCCTCGAGCTCGGCGTTGCTGCGCGTCAGCTCGCGCTGCCGGACCTGCAGCTCGGTCGCGAGGGACTGCGACTGCTTGAGCAGGTCCTCCGTGCGGGTGTTCGCCTCGATCGTGTTGAGCACGATGCCGACCGATTCCATGAGCTGGTCGAGGAAGGCCTGGTGCGTCGCGCTGAAGCGGGCGAACGAAGCGAGCTCGATCACCGCCTTCACCTGCCCCTCGAAGATCACCGGCAGCACGAGAATATTGAGCGGCGGCGCTTCGCCCAGCCCGGAGCTGACCTGGATGTAGTCGCGCGGCACGTTGGTGAGGAGGATCTTCTCCTTCTCGACCGCCGCCTGGCCCACGACCCCTTCCCCGAGCCGGAACTCGTTGCCCACGTTCTTGCGCGCCCGGTAGGCGTAGCTCGCGAGCAGGCGAAGCACCGGCTCCTCCTTGCTGCTGATGATGTAGAAGACGCCGTGCTGCGCCTCGACCACCGGCGCGAGCTCCGAGAGGATGAGCTTCGCGACCGTCAGCATGTCCTTCTGGCCCTGCAGCATGCGGCTGAACTTGGCGAGGTTCGTCTTGAGCCAATCCTGCTCGCTGTTCTTGAGGGTCGTGTCCTTCAGGTTGACGATCATCTCGTTGATGTTGTCCTTGAGCGCCGCCACCTCGCCCATCGCCTCGACCGTGATCATCCGCGTGAGGTCGCCCTTGGTGACCGCCGTCGCCACCTCGGCGATGGCGCGGACCTGCGTGGTCAGGTTCGCCGCGAGCTGGTTCACGTTGTCGGTCAGATGCTTCCACGTGCCGGCGGCGCCCGGGACGCTCGCCTGCCCGCCCAGCTTTCCCTCCACGCCGACCTCGCGCGCGACTGTCGTCACCTGATCGGCGAACGTCGCCAGGGTGTCGATCATGCTGTTGATCGTGTCCGCGAGCGCGGCGATCTCGCCCTTCGCCTCGACGGTGAACTTCCGCTCCAGGTCACCGTTCGCGACCGCGGTCACCACCTTGGCGATGCCGCGCACCTGGTTCGTCAGGTTGCCGGCCATGAAATTCACGTTGTCGGTCAGGTCCTTCCAGGTGCCCGAGACGCCGCGCACCTGCGCCTGCCCGCCGAGCTTGCCCTCGGTACCGACCTCGCGCGCGACGCGGGTCACCTCGGAGGCGAAGGAGCTCAACTGGTCCACCATGGTGTTCACGGTGTTCTTGAGCTCCAGGATCTCGCCCTTCACGTCGACGGTGATCTTCTTCGACAGGTCGCCGTTCGCGACCGCCTTGGTCACGTCGGCGATGTTGCGCACCTGGCCGGTCAGGTTGCTGGCCATGAAGTTCACGCCGTCGGTCAAGTCCTTCCACGTGCCCGCGACGCCGGGAACGCTCGCCTGCCCGCCGAGCTTCCCCTCGGTGCCGACCTCGCGCGCGACGCGGGTCACCTCGGCCGCGAAGGAGCGGAGCTGGTCGACCATGGTGTTGATCGTGTCCTTCAGCTCGAGGATCTCGCCCTTCACGTCGACGGTGATCTTCTTGGAGAGATCGCCGTTGGCGACCGCGGTGGTCACAGCCGCGATGTTCCGCACCTGGGCGGTCAAGTTGCTCGCCATGAAGTTCACCTTGTCGGTCAGGTCCTTCCAGGTGCCGGCCACGCCCTTCACGTCCGCCTGCCCGCCGAGCTTGCCCTCGGTGCCGACCTCGCGCGCCACGCGCGTCACCTCGGCCGCGAAGGAGCTCAGCTGGTCCACCATCGTGTTGATGGTGTTCTTGAGCTCCAGGATCTCACCGCGCACGTCGACGGTGATCTTCTTGGTGAGGTCGCCGGCCGCGACCGCTTTGGTCACGTCCGCGATGTTGCGCACCTGGCCGGTCAGATTGCTCGCCATGAAGTTCACGCTGTCGGTCAGGTCCTTCCACGTGCCGGCGACGCCCTTCACGTCCGCCTGCCCGCCGAGCTTGCCTTCGGTGCCGACCTCTCGGGCCACTCGCGTGACCTCGGAGGCGAAGGAGCGGAGCTGATCCACCATCGTGTTGATGGTGTCCTTGAGCTCGAGGATCTCGCCCTTCACGTGCACCGTGATCTTCTTCGAGAGGTCGCCGGTCGCGACCGCGGTCGTCACTTCGGCGATGTTGCGGACCTGCGCGGTCAGGTTGCTCGCCATGGAGTTCACGCTGTCGGTCAGGTCCTTCCACGTACCCGCCACGCCCTTCACGTCTGCCTGGCCGCCGAGCTTCCCGTCCGTGCCGACCTCGCGCGCGACGCGCGTGACCTCCGCCGCGAACGAACTCAGCTGGTCCACCATCGTGTTCACGGTGTTCTTGAGCTCGAGGATCTCGCCCTTCACGTCGACGGTGATCTTCTTCGAGAGGTCGCCGTTCGCGACCGCCTTGGTCACGTCGGCGATGTTCCGCACCTGCGCGGTCAGGTTGCCGGCCATGAAGTTCACGCTGTCGGTCAGGTCCTTCCAGGTGCCGGCGACGCCCTTCACGTCCGCCTGGCCGCCGAGCTTCCCCTCCGAGCCGACTTCGCGTGCGACGCGCGTCACCTCGGAGGCGAAGGAGCGGAGCTGATCGACCATCGTGTTGATGGTGTTCTTGAGCTCCAGGATCTCGCCCCGCACGTCGACGGTGATCTTCTTGGTGAGGTCACCGTTGGCGACCGCGGTCGTCACCTCCGCGATGTTCCGCACCTGCCCGGTCAGGTTCCCGGCCATCAGGTTCACGCTGTCGGTCAAGTCCTTCCAGGTGCCGGCGACTCCCTTCACGTCGGCCTGGCCGCCGAGCCGCCCCTCCGTGCCGACCTCCCGGGCGACCCGGGTGACCTCGGCGGCGAACGAGCTCAACTGGTCCACCATGGTGTTGAAGACGTTCTTGATCTGGAGGATCTCGCCGCGGACGTCGACGGTGATCTTCTGGGTCAGGTCGCCGCCGGCGATGGCGGTCGCCACCTTCGACACGTCGCGGAGCTGCACGGTCAGGTTGCGGGCCAGGGAGTTCACGCTGTCGGTCAGATCCTTCCAGGTGCCGGCGACGTCCTTCACGTCCGCCTGGCCGCCGAGCCGCCCCTCCGTGCCCACCTCGCGCGCCACGCGCGTGACCTCCGCCGCGAACGAGCTCAGCTGGTCCACCATCGTGTTCACGGTGTTCTTGAGCTCGAGGATCTCGCCCTTCACGTCGACCGTGATCTTCTTCGAGAGGTCGCCGTTCGCGACCGCCTTGGTCACGTAGGCGATGTTCCGCACCTGCGCCGTCAGGTTGCCGGCCATGAAGTTCACGCTGTCGGTCAGGTCCTTCCACGTACCCGCCACGCCGCGCACGTCGGCCTGGCCGCCGAGTTTGCCCTCCGTCCCCACCTCGCGCGCCACGCGCGTCACCTCGGAGGCGAAGGAGCGGAGCTGATCGACCATCGTGTTGATGGTGTTCTTGAGCTCGAGGATCTCGCCCCGCACGTCGACCGTGATCTTCTTCGAGAGGTCGCCGGTCGCGACCGCGGTCGTCACCTCCGCGATGTTCCGCACCTGGGCGGTCAGATTCGCGGCCATGAAGTTCACGCTGTCGGTCAGGTCCTTCCAGGTGCCGGCGACGCCGCGCACGTCGGCCTGGCCGCCGAGCTTGCCCTCCGTCCCCACCTCGCGCGCCACGCGCGTCACCTCGGAGGCGAAGGAGCGGAGCTGATCGACCATCGTGTTGATGGTGTTCTTGAGCTCGAGGATCTCGCCC
>JBKPBB010000213.1:0-5479 GCA_046744245.1 Thermodesulfobacteriota bacterium | reverse complement strand
TAGCCATCCCTAGAACCCGGGCGAGGGTCACGCCCTGCGGATCCGCGCGCGCTCACACCCCCGCGGCGGAGTGTGCTACTAATCCAGGCAACTCAGAAGGAGACGCGAGGGAGACCCGTCCCGGGGGAATGAACGGAGCGTCGAGGGGCACGGACCGAGAGAACTCGCCGGGGACGCCTTTGGCGGTCGCTCCGAGGATTCTCCTCGTCGACGACGACCCGAGCGTATGCGCGCTCCTGCAGGCGCAACTCACGCGTCGGGGCTTCGAGGTCCAGCCGGCGCTCTCGGTCTCCGAGGCCCTCCGGCTGCTGGAGGACACCGAGATCGAGGTCGTACTCACCGACATCGTGATGGAGGGCATGAATGGGCTGCAACTCTGCGCGCAGGTCGTTGCCGACCGGCCGGAGCTGCCGGTCGTCATCCTGACCGCCTCCGAACGCCTCGAGACGGCGATCGGCGCGATGCGCGCGGGGGCTTACGACTTCGTGACCAAGCCGATCGACCTCGAGGTACTCACCCTCGCGCTCGAGCGGGCGGTGAAGAAACGCCGGCTCGTGGCTACCGTCGAGCGCCTCAGCCGTGCGCTGGAGGAAGCGACGGGCTTCGACGAGCTCGTCGGTGAGAGTCCCGTGATGCGCAAGGTCTACGGCCTGCTCGGACGGGTGGCACAGTCGGAGGCATCGGTGCTCATCACGGGCGAGAGCGGCACCGGCAAGGAGCTCGTCGCGCGGGCGCTGCACCGCCGGGGCCCGCGCAGCGCAGGCCCCTTCGTCGCCGTCAACTGCGCTGCCATCCCGGAGACGCTGCTCGAGAGCGAGCTCTTCGGCCACCTGCGCGGCGCGTTCACCGACGCGTCGGCGGCGCGCGTGGGTCTCTTCGTGCAGGCGAGCGGCGGAACCCTGTTCCTCGACGAAATCTGCGACCTGCCGATCGGCCTGCAGCCAAAGTTGACGCGCGCACTTCAGGAGCGCGTCGTCCGCGCCGTCGGCGGCAAGGACGAAGTACCCTTCGACGTGCACCTCATCACCGCCACGAACCAGGATCTGCGTGCCGCGGTCGCAGAGCACCGCTTCCGGGAGGACCTCTTCTTCCGCGTGGCGGTCATCCAGATCGAGCTGCCACCCCTGCGGGTGCGTGGCACGGACGTGCTGCTGCTCGCCCAGCACTTCGTCGAGCGGTATGGTGAGCGCACCGGCAAGCGGGTGCGTGGGCTTTCCCGTGTAGCGGCCGAATGCCTGCTGGGTTACCCGTGGCCCGGCAACGTCCGCGAGCTGCAGAACTGTATCGAGCGGGCGGTGGCGCTCACCATGCGCGAGGAGGTAGGTGCAGAGGATCTGCCGGAGCACGTCCGTGCCCGGCGCCGCCCGCGTCCCGCCCTCGCCGCCGGTGAGCCCGTCGACCTGGTGCCCCTCGAGGAGGTCGATCGGCGCCACATCCTCCGGGTCTTCGAGGCCGTCGGCCGCAACCAGAGGCGTGCGGCGCAGCTTCTGGGCATCGATCGAAAGACACTTGCCGGCAAGCTTGCGCGGTATGGTGCGCCGGAAGCTTCCCGCCGCGGGGCCCGGGGTCGCCGGCGCTGAGCATCCCGGGCGCCCGGCGGCCTCGATTGCGGCGGGATGCCCCACTCTCTTCTAAGGCCCCACCGTAGCAAGCGTTTTCCTTTCGGACCCGCCTTCGAGGGGAATCTTTCCCCACTGCTGCGCCGCCGGACACCTAGCAATTCCGCGTCGTTGCAATTGGCACGTCGCGTGCAAAAGTGATCGCTCGTGCGGCAGGCGGCGGGGCAAACGCTGGAAGCCTCGGGCTTTGCCGAGAAGACCGGCCCAATGCTGCCCAAGTGGCCCGAGCTCGCCCCGTGCCAGCGACGGCTCCTGCTGGCGGAGGACGACGCGGGTACGCGGCGTCTGCTCGGCGCGGCTCTCCGGCGACGGGGCTTCGAAGTGGTCGAGGCGTGCGACGGCGCCGAGCTACTCGAGCACATCTCGTCCCTGGCCCACGAGCACCGCTTGGCGGCGGGCGGTATCGCCGTTCGTAGCGGGGGCGCCTACGACGCGGTCATCGCGGACAACCAGCTGCTGTACGGGCTGGACGTGCTGGCGGCCCTCCAGTACGTGCGCTGCCCCGTCTTCATCCTGATCACGGCGTTCGCCGATGAGGACACGCGGGCTGAGGCGCGGGCCCTTGGGGCCGCAGCGCTCTTGGAGAAGCCTCTCTCCATCGACGATCTTCAGGCCGCCGTCCGGACGGCGATCGCGCCGCACTGAGGGGGCGAATTGCTGGCGTATCCCACGGACCTCCAGCGTGACCTGGCGGCCGACTCGCTCGACGTGCTCGAGCTGGCGCTCGTCCTCGAGCAGGAGTTCGGGTTCCCGCTGCCCGAGCGCGTCCTCAGCGACGTGCGCAGCTACGGGGATCTGGTCAGCGCGACGGGGATGCTCGCACGCGAGCGCCGCGCCGCGGAGGCGCGCGGCAGCCGGGCGCTCGCCTTTTTCTGGGCCCGGGCCACAGCGGCTGACGGCCGGGGTGCGCTCGAGCGCTCGGGCTGGCTCACGCCCTACGTGCTCGAGGAGATCGCGGAGGACGCGCGGCGCGCGGGCTGCGTGTGGCTCGAGGTGGCGCCTCGCGGCGATGGGCCAGGGCTGGGCGCCGTGTGGGAAGAGTGCGCGCGCCTGGCCGCCCGGGGTATCTCTGTGAACTTCCGCCTGGTGGACGAAGCAGCCTTCCGGTGGCGCGGCGCCACTGAGCGCGCGGCATGAGCGCGGGTGCTCATGGTGAGCGAGGACGGGCGCATCTCGTTCATGCACCACGGACATCGAGTTTGGCAGCTCTAGGAGGCGATCTGGCTCTTCACGGCCCCATGAGCGAAAGCGTTCACGTGTCGCAACGGTCGACACGCGCGCGCGTCCCGTTGCGCCCGCCGACGTCCGGTGCGCCGGCCGGTATGCGCCCGCCCGGCACGCCCCAGCAAGCGTCCGCGCAAGCTGAGGGCCGGGTGAAGAGAGCCCTCAGGTCTCGCGTGGCCGGCGCGCTCCTTCTGCTCGTCCTCGTGACGTCGCGGGGGAGCACCAGCGATCCCGCCGCGGCCGACAACCATGGCCCCGACCCCGCGGCCGCCGCGCTCGCGGTCTCCGTCAGCGAGACCCCGGATGCCGTTCTCTTGCGCATCCGGGCGCTTGGAGATGTCGAGCCGGGGTCAGTCGAGGTCCGGTTCGCGGGCCGCAAGACGGTCGTGCTGGCCCGCGACGCGATGGGGCGGCCGGTCCGCTCGCAATCCCTCCGCCTCCCTGAGGCAGTGGTCGAGGAGGGGGCGAGCGCCGACTACGACGACGACGGCGCGCTCGTGATGACGCTCCGCAAGCAGGCCATCATGCACGCAGACAGATCGGGAGGTTCACCTTGATGACGAGACTCGCATCCGCCGTGATGGCGCTCGGGCTGCTCGCGGTCGCGACGCCGAGCTCAGCGGGCTGCCGGTGGTTCGGAACGCAGCTGGAGTGTGCCCTCGGCGGGAGTCAGGTGCTGATCGGCACGCAAACCGAGGACGAGCCCGGGTACCTCAGGCCGTTCCCCCAAGAGGGATTCCACGGGGGCGGCGCGCTTCTCCCGGACCGGGTAGCACCCGATCGGCGCTTCCAGATCGAGCTGCAGAACGTCGGGCCGGATCCCTACCGCCTCCGCCGGGAGATCGGGGGCGAGGCCTACGGCTGGTAAACGCCGACCACCCAGTCGTCCGAGGAGCTTCAAGGCACCTCTCGTGCATGAGCGGGCCGAGCGGTGTGATTCGGCTATAGAGGACGGAGGTCAGGATGAGCAACGGGACAGATGTCGAGAACGAGCACCAAAGGCGTGTATGTCGTCTTTCCGCCCCTGAGGCTCAGCGCGTGATGCGGCGACTCACGATCCTGGTTCTGACGACGGTCTTCGCCGCCGGGATGGCGTCGCGGGCGACGGGCGCGGACGACGAGCTGCAACAGCCGATCCCGGACGCGGGGATGGACCTCTCGGACGACTACGACCCGTGGCAGGGGTTCAACGAGAAGATGTTCACCTTCAACCACGACGTCCTCGACCGCTACGTGCTGAAGCCCGTCGCCACCGGCTGGGGGAAGGTCCTTCCCGACGTCGGCAAGCGGGGACTCGATCGCGCTTTCGAGAACCTCGGGATGCCGAAGCGCCTGGTCAACAACCTCCTCCAGGGGCGTTTCCGCGGGGCGGGCCGCGAGCTCGCGCGGTTCGGTGTGAACACGACCGTCGGCGTCGTCGGCTTCCTCGACGTCGCGCGGGCGCAGCTCCACATCGAGAAGAGCGACGCCGATACCGGCCAGACGCTGGGGCTTTATGGCTTTGGGCAGGGACCCTACCTGGTGCTCCCGACGCTGAGGCCCCTCACCGTCCGGGACGGCATCGGGTACGGCGTCGACGGCGTGCTGGATCCATTCGGCTACCTCACGCCGTTCTTTGCGACGGCGGGGTTGTCGATCGTCAAGCAGGTCAACGAGCGCTCGCTCAACCTTAAGCTCTTCCAGGACGTCGAGGAGAGCGTTCTCGACCTCTATAGCGCCGTCCGCAACGGCTATCTGCAGCGGCGCCGCCGCTCGATCGAGGACGCGGACGCGGCGCGCCAGGTCGAGTGGCACCCACCGTCGGGGGCCGTCGCGGCACGATGAGCCGCGAGGGGGGGCGAGGGCTCGGCGCCCTCGTCCGGCTGACCTCCGCGCGGCCGGTCGTCACCGTATTGCTGAGCGTCGTTTTCGCCCTGGCGGCGCTCGCCTACACGTTCCGCCACCTCGGGTTCGTCACCTCGGGGCGCGACCTCCTCCCGCGGGACCCGTACGTCCAGCTCGACGAGGAGATCTCGGACGATTTCCCGCGCCTCGATCAGCTCGTCGTCGCGGTCGAGAGCGACGACGTCGGACGATCGAAGGCGTACGCGCACCGTCTCGCGGAGGAGCTTCGCCGCGAGCCGGGGACGTTCCGGCACGTGACCTACCGGATCGATCCGAAGCGATTCCGCGGTCGCGAGCTCCTCTACCTCGTGCCTCCGGACCTGGCCGATATCCGCGACGAGATCGATGACCACCAGGCCTTCCTGACCTCCTTCGCCGCCCGGCCGACGCTCGACCGCCTGCTCGATGGCATCCGCACGGAGATCGTGACCGCCTTCGTGCGCAGCGCCTTCGATCTCGGGCTCGACGGAGACGACAAGAAGGTCGACCTCGGCGCTGCGCGCGACGTGCTCGATCAGATATCGACCCGGCTCGACCGGCCCGCTCCGTTCCGGTCGCCGTGGGGATCGCTCTTCTCGCTGGATCGCCGCGACCAGGACGCCGGCTACTTTCTCTCCGACGACAAGCGCCTCCTCTTCGTCCTGGTCGAGGCGACGCGCGAGAAGGCGAGCTTCACGAACTACCGGGACGCGCTCGTGCCCCTGCGGGCGACGATGGCGCGCGTCGGGGTGGAGTTCCCCGACGTGAAGGCC
>JBKPBB010000056.1:0-8607 GCA_046744245.1 Thermodesulfobacteriota bacterium | reverse complement strand
AACGGCGGCATGCTCGCCCGCCTCGTGCCCACCAAGCCCGGGCAGGAGGAGCGCATGCGGAAGATGGGCATCACGGACTTGAAGCGCATCTACACCGAGCAGGACCTCGCCCCCGGGCCGGACATCCTCTTCGTCGCGACGGGCGTCACCGACGGCTCCTTCATGCACGGCGTGCGCTTCTTCGGCGGCGGCTACCGCACCAGCTCGGTCAGCATGTCGCTCCGCGAGCGCCTGATCCGCTTCGCGGACACGGTGCGCCTCGAGGACGGGAGTGACGTGGTAGTGGAGTTCTAGGCGAGGCCTGTCCCTGATCCGCAGGATTGCATCTGCGAGGTGGTCACCCCACCCGGGGATGGCAGCGGTACGCGGCTCGGCTATAGCCAGTGGGAGGTGCGAGGAGCGATGCGTTCGATGTCCGCGCGGTGGTCCGTGCTCCTGGGGGTCGTGGCGGGGCTTGCCGCGTCGGGTGCGGCCCTGGCCGCGTCCGTCTCGGCGACCTCCGGGCGCACGTCCACGGATCCCGTCGCTGAGGTCGCCGGAGGCAGAGGCGCTCGAAAGGGCCACCTTCCTCGCTACCGCTACATCTTCAGCTCGGAGTCCGCGCAGGCGGCCGCCGCTTCGCACGGCTGGAACCTGCTCGACGTCAGCTCGCAGTCGTCCGCCGACCAGCTGCCGGGGCCGACGAGGGCGATGATGTACGCGGGGGACTACGACAACTCCACCTGCGAGTGGGAGGTCTCCGACTCCGAGCTGACGGCCAAGGTCGCCGAGATGGTCGGCGACCCCAAGGTGGCCGGATATTACTTCTCCGACGAGCCCGACCCGTACGCCTGCCCGAGCGCCCCGGGCCAGCATCGCGCGCGCTCCCAGCTGATCCACAGCCTGGACCCGAGCAAGATGACCGTGATGACCATGGACTCCAACTCCGGCCAGGAAAGCCTCGATCAGATCCCCCTGTGGGTGGGCGCGGCCGACTACGTGGGTCTGGATCCGTACCCCTGCTACCACAACGCACCGTGCAACTTCGGCTGGATCGACGCGATCATCAAGGCGGCGGACCGCGCCGGGCTCTCCTACTGGGGCGTGGTGCAGGCGTTCGCCGATTCGACGTGGCGCTGGCCCACGGCGCGCGAGGAGCGGCACATGCTCTGCCAATGGGCCACCTCCCGGCAGTCGGGCTACGTGGTCTTCGCCTGGAGCTGGGCAGGGCAGAGCCTGTCCGACCGGCCCCGTCTGCTGAGGGTGCTCACGCGCTTCAACAGAGGCTCCGCCGCGAAGTGCCGGCGCCACCCGCACTGATGCGTCCGGGCGGTCACTTGTAGTAGTGCCAGCTCTCCCCGGGCTCGAGCACCACGATGCGCTTCGCCTCGATGCCGCGCTTCTTGCACTCCTCGACGAAGCGCTCGCTCGGGTGGCGCGCGAACCAGCGCAGCGGGAAGCCGCCGCGCTTACCGTAGCCGATCGGGATCACGCGCGCCGGCCCGAGGAGCGCGGCGGCGCGTGCGGCATCGGCGGGCCCCATCTCGCGCCCGAAGCCGAGGAAGCGCTCGCCGCCGACGGGAAGGAGCGCGACGTCCAGGTGCGGGAAACGCGTCGCCACGTCGACCAGCTCGGGGAAGTAGCGCGTGTCGCCCGCGACGTAGACCTGCACCCGGGCGCCCTCGACGACGTAGCCGTTCTCGGGCACGGCGTGGCGCGCGGGCACGGCGGTGACGGTGACGCCGTCGATCGACGTCTTGTCCCACCAGTCGAGGTCGACCACCTGGCGGAAGCCGAGCTGGACCAGGCGCGCATGCAGCTCGGGGCGCGCGACCGCGGTGGCGACCGTGGCCGCGAGCCGGGCGAGCGCGGTCTCGTCGAAGTGGTCGCCGTGGCGGTGCGTGAGCAGCACGGCGGCGAACGACGGGAGGCCGTCGGGCGTGAGCCCGAGCGGCTCGCGCTGGCGGACGATGAACCCCGAGTGGAACCACGGATCGACCAGGAGCCGCCTGCCCCCGAGCTCGAGGATGACGGCGCCGTGCACGATGCGCGTGACGCCCAGGTCCGCGTCGGAGGCGTGGTAGCTCGCGCGCCGCGGCATGGGGAGGGCCGAGCACGCCGCGGCCAGCAGCGCGGCGGCCAGGACGAGCGCGCGCCGGCGCACTACACCTTCCCCTGCTGGCGCAGCGCCTCGTAGAGGACGATCGCCGCCGCGGTGGCGAGGTTGAGGCTCCGCACGTGCTCGCTCGCGAGCGGGATGCCGAAGGTGGCCTCGGCGTGCGCGGCACGGATGGCGGCGGGGAGGCCGCGGCTCTCGCTTCCGAAGACGAGGAGGTCGTCCTCGCGGAAGCGAACCGTGGTGTACGAGCGGGAGGCGCGCGCCGAGAAACAGAGGAGCCGGCCCGCCGGCCGCGCGGCCAGGAACGCCTCCCAGCTCGCGTGCCGGGCACAGCGCACGTGCGGCCAGTAGTCGAGACCGGCGCGACGGAGGTGGCGGTCGTCGATCGTGAAGCCGAGCGGGTCGATCAGGTGGAGCGTCGTGCCGGTCGCGAGGCAGAGGCGGCCGATCGAGCCGGTGTTCTGCGGGATCTCGGGCGCGACCAGGACGACGTGCATGCCCCCGCTAGGCCGCGCGCTCGCCGAGCGGCACGCGCCGGCCGCCGACCGGGAGCACGACCCTCCCGCCCTCGTCCGGCTCGGCGTGGCGAAGGAGCTCGTAGTACGCGGGACGGAGGAAGCGCGCCTCGTGGCTGCCCTTCACGCGGCAGTAGAGGACGTTCTCCGCGCCGACGCGCAGCGACGCCGGGTCGAGCGGCTCGCGCGTCTCGTCGTTCAGCACCACCGTGAAGCCGCGCGCCGGATCGCCCTCGACCGCGGTCACCACCCAGGGCGTATCTTCGATGATGACGTCCGCCTTGTCCTCGCCCAGCTCGAGGCGGCCGTGGCCGTTGGTCTCGACCTTCAAGGCGCGGCTGAAGAGGCGGCAGATGGCGCGGTTCGGGATCGGCTCGTCGTCGCTGTACCAGCGGCCGTCCTTGCCAAACCGGATCTTGCCCGAGCTGATGGCGGTGAAGCCGGCGCGCGCCATCACGCGCCCTCGGCCGTATCGAGGACGAGCGTCACCGGCCCGTCGTTCACCAGCGCGAGCGCCATGCGCGCCCCGAAGCGGCCGGTCGCGACCGGCACGGCGCCGTCGCGGGCGCGGGCGACGAAATGCTCGTAGAGCCGCTCGGCGCGCTCGGGCGGCGCGGCGTCGGTGAACGAGGGGCGCCGGCCCTTGCGGCAGTCGCCGTAGAGCGTGAACTGCGAGACCACGAGCAGCGCGCCGCCCACCTCGTCGAGCGAGCGCGCGAAGCGGCCCGCCTCGTCCTCGAAGATGCGGAGCCCGACGATCTTCCGGCAGAGCGCGTCGGCGTCGCGCTCGGTATCGGCGTGACCGACGCCGAGCAGCACGCAGAGCCCGTGGCCGATGGTGCCGACGAGCGCGCCGTCGACCGCGACGCGCGCCTCGCTGACCCGCTGCACGACGGCTCGCACGGGCCGCGGTTAAAGCACGATTGCCGGCGGAATGCGAAAAAGCGCCCCCTTCCCCGCGTCGCGGGTCCCGGGGTCCGACCCCGGCTTCGCGACGGGTTGACCGCGAGACGAGCCTTCAGTAGACGGCTTCGAGAGGCGGGGACCAGGGCGCGTGCGCCACGCCGTGATCCCGGCGAGAAGGCATGCGAGGGGCACCATGGAGAAGGGTGAGATCGTAGTCGAGCGTCTGACAGGCAGGCACGTGATGCTACTGGAGCAGGTCGACAACGAGTGGATCTGCCGCTTCGGCGACGGCCGGCAAGAGAACCGGCGGGTGTTCGAGCTGGCGCCGTCTGCCCTTGCCCGAGTCGTCGAGCTGATCGCCACGATCGCGGGCGAGCTGTCGATCGCGTTCGGGCGGCTCCAAGAATGGCTGGCGGTGCCGCCGCCGCGGCTCCTGCAGATCGTGCGCGGGCGGCGCCGCCGCGGAACTGGTTGATCCCCGCACGCAGGGGGTCCCCTGTTCGCGCCGGCGATCACCGACCCGCGGTGCCTGCGGCGTGATGGTCCCCGCCTGCGCGGTCACCGCGCCGGCTACCCGCGTCCGAGGAGCCGTGCGCGCTCGATCGCGTTGGTGCCCTCGATGGACGCGACGGGATCACACACCCCTTGCTACTTCGAGGCCAGCGGCAGGTACGGGGCGACGAGCTGACCGCGGCGCTCGCGCTCGAGCGTCTGGCGCTGCCGCTCCTCGGCGGGCAGGTCGCCGTGCGCGGCGGCCAAGTGCTCGTCGAGCACCTGGCGGTGCCGGCGCCCGCCGGCGAGGCCGGCGTAACGCCACGCGCAGAAGGGGCAGGAGATCAGCTCCACCGCTGCCGGCTCGCGTTGCACGGCGCGCTCCAACGCGCGCGCCCCGACTTGGTTGCGGCGGACCCCTCCGCTATCATCGCCGCGCTCGCCGATGATCCCGGATATCCTGCACATCGGGCCCGTTCCGATCCATCTCTTCGGCATTTTCCTGGCGCTCGGGTTCCTCGCCGCCGGCTGGGCGGCGGGGCGGGAGTTCGAGCGCAAGGGGTACGACCCCGCGCTCGCGTCGTCGGCGGTGGTGTGGGCGGCGGTCGGCGGCCTGGTGGGGGCGCGCCTCTGGATCCTGCTCGACGCCTGGCCCGAGTTCGTGCGCGCGCCGTGGACCTTCCTCGTCACCGGTGGCGGCTTCGTCTTCTACGGCGGGCTCCTCGGCGGCGCGCTCGCGGTGACGCTGCTCTTCTGGCGCGAGCACCTTCCGTGGCTGGCCGGCGCGGACGCGTCGGCGCCGGCGATCGCGCTCGGGCAGGCGATCGGCCGGCTCGGCTGCCAGGCGGCGGGCGACGGCGACTGGGGAAAGGAGACGGCGCTGCCCTGGGGGATGGCGTATCCCTACGCCGTGGTCGGCTGGGACAAGCCGCCCGGCGTGCGCGTGCATCCCACACCGCTCTACGAGGCCGCGGCCTACGCGGCGATCTTCGCGCTCCTCTGGCGGCTTCGGCGCGAGCCCGCGCCCGACGGCGCGATCCTCGCGCTCTACCTCGTGCTCTCCGGCGCGGCGCGCTTCCTGGTCGAGTTCGTGCGCGTGAACCCGCGCATCGCCTTCGGGCTCACCGAGGCGCAGCTCGTGAGCCTCGCCCTGGTCGTGATCGGCGGATGGTGGCTCCTCTCGAGGCGGGCGTGGCGGGCGGCCGCGGCCTGAGGATCCTGCTCGTCACGGGCGCGCTCGGGCTCGCCGTGGCGGGCGGCCTCCTGGCCCTCGCGCGCCGCGGCCCGACGCTCGCGCCGGACTTCGTCGTCCCCGATCTCGCCGGGCGCACGGTCCGCCTCTCGGGCCTGCGCGGCAAGGTGGTGGTGCTGAACCTGTGGGCCACCTGGTGCGCGCCCTGCATCGAGGAGATGCCGTCCATGGAACGCCTCTATGCCGAGCTCCGCGAGGCGGACTTCGCCCTCCTCGCCGTCAGCCAGGACGAGGACGGGAAGCGGGTGGTCGCCCCGTTCGTCGAGCGCATGCACCTCTCCTTCCCCGTGCTGCTCGACCCCGAGCGCCAGGTCGGGGATCGCTACGGCGTGACGGGCTACCCCGAGACCTTCGTGATCGACCGCAACGGCTACGTCGTCGAGCACGTGATCGGCCCGCGCGACTGGGCCGCGCCGGGCGAGATCGCCGCGCTCCAGGCGCTCATCGCCGCCGGGGACCACGGCGGCGCGCCGCCAGCGCCGCGCGCGCCTTCTTGAGGTCGGAGGCGTGCAGGTAGACCACGGCCCGCCCGCCGCCCACGGGCGAGCTGCCGTAGGCGTACTCGATGTTGACGCCGGCGCGGCCGAGGCGCTTGGCGACCCCGGCGAGCGCACCGGCCTCGTCGGGCATGTCGAGCGCGAGGACGGAGGAGCTCACCACCAGCACGCCGCGGTCGCCGAGCAGGTGGAGCGCCTTCTGCGGCTCGCTCACCACCAGGCGGACGACGGCGTGATCGACCAGGTTCGCGACGGTGAGCGCGCGGATGCTGATCCCATGGCGCGCCAGGTCGGCGGCCAGCTCCGCCAGCACGCCCGCTCGGTTCTCGATGAACGCCGAGAGCTGCGTCTCCACCCGCATCACCTCACCTCCCCGGCGCCTCCCGTAGCGGGCGCGGGGGCGGTTTGCAAGGCAGGCCGCGAACTCGGCGCGAACTCGGCTTGCTCCGCGCCGGGCGGACGGCTAGAGGTAGCTTCTGTTTTTCTCTCGGCGCGCGGGCACGTACCATGGCGTCCACGAGGTACAGCGGATGACCGGCAAGCGACGGAAAACGTGGGTCGGAGCGATCGGCCTGGCCGTGCTCCTGGCCGTGCTCTTCTCGGGCGGGCGCGGGGTCCAGCGGGTCGACGCCGTGCCCAAGGAGTCCTACGAGGGGCTCGAGACCTTCACCAACATCCTCTCCATCATCCAGAAGAACTACGTCGACGAGGTCCAGACCAAGCAGCTCATCGAGGGCGCCATCAACGGGATGCTCTCCTCCCTCGACCCGCACAGCGCCTACCTGACGCCGGACCTCTACAAGGAGCTGCAGGTCGACACCAAGGGCAGCTTCGGCGGCCTCGGCATCGAGATCACGAGCCGCAACGGCGTCCTGACCGTCGTCTCGCCCATCGAGGACACGCCCGCCTACCGCGCCGGGGTCAAGGCCGGCGACCAGATCCTGAAGATCGAGGGCGAGTTCACCAAGGACATGACGCTGGTGGACGCGGTCAAGAAGATGCGCGGCCCGAAGGACACCAAGGTGACGCTCACCTTGAAGCGCGAGAACGTGCCCGAGCTCTTCGACGTCACGCTGACGCGCGAGATCATCAAGATCCAGAGCGTCAAGTCGAAGATGCTCGACAAGGGCTACGGCTACGTGCGCGTGACGCAGTTCCAGGAGCGCACCGACGACGACCTCGAGCGGGCGCTCAAGAGCCTCGACAAGGAGGCGGGCGGGCTCCAGGGCCTGGTCCTCGACCTGCGCAACGATCCGGGCGGCCTCCTCACCCAGGCGGTCAAGGTGGCGGACCTCTTCCTCGACTCGGGCCTCATCGTCTACACCGACGGCCGGCTCGAGAACCAGAAGCAGAAGTACTTCGCGCACAAGCCCGGCACGTGGGGCGACTTCCCGATGGTCGTGCTGGTGAACGGCGGGAGCGCCAGCGCTTCGGAGATCGTCGCGGGCGCGCTCCAGGACCACAAGCGCGCCCTCGTCCTCGGCACGCAGACCTTCGGCAAGGGCTCGGTGCAGACCATCCTGCCGCTCGACGACAGCTCGGCGCTGCGCCTGACGACCGCACGCTACTACACGCCGAGCGGCCGCTCGATCCAGGCGACCGGCATCGTGCCCGACATCGTGATGGACCAGACGGCCGTGCTCGCCAAGGGCGACAAGCCGGGGAGCGGCCCGCTGCTGCGCGAGGCGAACCTCCCGCGCCACCTGGGCGGCGGGAAGGGCAAGGACAAGGAAGGCAAGGACGGCGAGGCGGTCCCCGCCGGGCAGGCGCCGGCCGAGGGCACGGCAACGAACGTCAAGGAGGGCGAGCTCGGCTCCGACCCGCAGCTCGACCACTCCCTCGAGCTGCTCAAGAGCTGGCAGGTCTTCAAGACCTTCGTGGCGCGCCGCGAAGGGTGATATGTAGGCGCGGGCGATGCTCCGTGCCGAACCCGCGCCGCGCATCCTGACCGTCACCCAGCTCGCCGCGCTCGTGCGCGAGGCGCTCGAGGGCGGGGTGGGCAGCGTGTGGGTGGCCGGTGAGATCTCGAACCTCCGCCGTGCGCCCTCGGGACACGTCTACTTCACGCTCAAGGACGAGCAGAGCCAGCTCGACGCGGTCCTCTTCCGGAGCGGCGCGCAGGCGCTCGCCTTCCGGCCCGCGGACGGCATGGAGGTGTTGGTCTACGGGCGCGTCGGCCTCTACCCGGCGCGCGGCGCCCTCCAGCTCTACGTCGACACCATGGAGCCGCGCGGCCTGGGCGCGCTCCAGCTCGCCTTCGAGCAGCTGAAGGCCCGCCTCGGCGCCGAAGGCCTGTTCGCCACCGGGCGCAAGCGCCCCCTGCCGCGCTTCCCGCGCGCGGTCGGCATCGTGACCGCCCTCGGCGGCGCGGTGATCCACGACATGCGCACGGTGCTCCGCAAGCGCTGGCCCGCGTGCCGGATCGTCGTGCGGCCGGTGCGCGTGCAGGGGGCGGGCGCGGGGCGAGAGGTGGCGGAGGGGATCGAGGACCTGAACCGGCTGGGCGGCCTCGACGTCCTGATCGTCGGGCGCGGCGGCGGCTCGCTCGAGGACCTGTGGGCATTCAATGAGGAGATAACGGCGAGGGCGATCGCCGCCTCCGCCATCCCGGTCGTCTCCGCGGTGGGCCACGAGGTGGACTTCACGATCGCCGACTTCGTGGCCGATGCGCGTGCCCCCACACCGACGGCGGCAGCCGCGCTCGTCGTCCCCGACCGGGAGGAGGTGGCCGCAGGCTTCGCGCGGGCCGAGGCGGCGCTCCGCCGCGCGCTCGCGCGCAGGGTGGCGGCTGCGCGCGCTCGCGTCACCGGCCTCGAGCGCGCCCTCGGCGACCCGGCACGGCGGGTG
>JBKPBB010000235.1:0-4659 GCA_046744245.1 Thermodesulfobacteriota bacterium | reverse complement strand
GAGCTTCGCCACCAATTGCGCCTTCGTCATCAGCACCTCCTGGGGGGTTGGGGAAGCTCTTACGGCACCCCACATGCGGGTGTCAAGAAAACCCACGTCTACCAAGGACTCCGCGCGCGCACGGCAGTGCGCGGTGTATGCGCGCGGGCGGTGGCGGCGACGCCGCCGTCTCCGCCTCGCTGCGCCGGCTCGGCCGGGTCCCCGGATGCGCGGGCGTGCCGGCGAGAGGCGCCGCGACGGCGGCCCCGCCGCCATCGCCCGCGGGCCGCCACGTCCCGGCGTGTAGCGATGACTCATCACCTTCCAACGCTCGGTCACCTACCCCTCTGCCCGCGGCGGTGCGGCGCCGGGTCGTGCAGCGGCGCGGCAGCCGCCCGCGGGGGCGTGCGATCATGCAAACCTGCCAGTCGAGAGCGTGCAGGAGCGCCGGCGCACCCGTTGATATTCCTGAAGAATCATGGGGTTCCGTGGCACTTGAATTGCACCGCCATCAACCGCCCCCCACGGGCAAGCTGTGCAAGAGATCGGCACACCAACCGACGGCGTCCGTGACCGCCTCGAGCGCATCCTCGCCTCGTACGAGGAGATGGACCGGCGATTCTCGGCGGCCGGCGGGTTGGGCAGCCTGCTCAACCTCTACGAACAGGTCCGGCGCGAGCTCGAGCGCGTCTCCTTCGAGGAGCTCGATCGCATGACGCTCGAGATCAAGACGGTGATCGAGGCCCTGCTCAAGATGGACTACGAACTCCGCAAAGTCCACAACTTGAAGCTCGCCTTCGAGACCCGACCGCCGGGCGCGGGGGCGCTCGGGTGAGCGGAGCGAGCACCCAGGCATCTGCCATAGTGTCGCGCGCGTGCGCGATTCGTGCTTGCAACTCTGCAGCGGCCGCTCGTACAATGCCCGGGTTGATAGTGACATGCCGCGGGAGGTGATGGGCATGTCGCGCGGGGTGGCCACCACCGGCTCTCGTCGCTCGTCTGACCGTCGGCTGGGGGCTGGCGCAAACCTTCCCGCGGCGTCCGCCGATTTGGTCGCAGCCATGGCAACCAGCAAGCTACCCGGCCCCGAGGGCCAGCAGAAGCTCGGCCCGCTGCCCGCGCGACCGCCCGTGCTCCGCTCCGAGCACGCCCCCGCGGTGCTCGTGGAGGAGAAGGTAATCGCCGAGATCACGCACGAGCTCGGGAACTTCTTCCACAAGCTGTACTACTGGTCCGACTACCTGAAGGAGAAGCCGGCGCGGAAGTCGGCGGACTCGACCGCCGCACAGATGCTCGAGCGGACGATCAGAAACCTCGAGGATTTCTTGAAGGTCTCGCTCGACTACTTCCATCCCACACAGCTCGCCTTCACCCGCATGGGGGTGAGCGAGCTGCTCGAGGGGCTGCTCTTCCAGGTGCGGGCGCAGCTCAACGGCACGCCGATCACGCTGTCCGACGACGGCGGGTGGCGGAGGGAGGACGCCGAGGTGCTGATCGATCCGGGGCACCTCTCGCGCGCCTTCGAGGTGGCGGTGCGGCGTCTGACGACGCACGTGGGGCCCGAGTCGAGCGTCACCGTCGCCATCGAGCGCAGCGCGCGCCGCGACCGTGCCGGGCTGGAAGTCGGCTTCCAGCTCCACCAGCCGAACGAGGCCTCGCCGCTCTTCCGCACGGCGGAGGCCGGGATCGAGTGGGCGGTGGCGCAGAAGGTCGTGGCGCTGCACGGCGGAGAGCTCCTGGAGCGTAACGAGGGCGCGGAGGAGAAGAGCCTGGTGATCTTCTTTCCGCTCTGCCCGTAAACCGAGGTCAGGCAAATGGAAACGCGCATTCTCATCGTAGACGACGATCCCTTCATCTGTCGCCAGCTCGAGGAGCTCTACACCTCGCAGCAGTACGCGGTGTCGAGCGCGCCAAACGCGCCCGAAGCGCTGCGCCTGCTGCAGGAGCACGAGTTCTCGCTCGCGGTCGTGGACTTGAAGATCCCCGGCACCGACGGCATCGGACTGACGCGTGAGATTCGCGACCGCTGGCCAGACCTCGACGTGATCATGATCACCGGCTACGCGAGCATCAAGGGCGCGGTCGAGGCGATCAAGCAGGGCGCGAGCGACTACATCACCAAGCCGTTCCAGAAGGAGGAGATCCTCCTCGCCACCGAGAAGATCCTCGAGAAGCGGCGGCTGCTCGACGAGATCAGCTACCTCCGCAGCCAGCTCTCGGACCGCTACAGCTTCGCCAACATGGTGAGCCGCAACCGCGTCATGCACGAGATCTTCGAGACCATCGGCGTGCTGGCGCAGAACGACGCGACCGTCCTCATCTACGGCGAGTCGGGCACGGGCAAGGAGCTCGCCGCGCGCGCCATCCACTTCCAGGGCAAGCGCAAGGGCGGCCGCTTCGTCGCCATCAACTGCGCGGCCTTTCCGGACACGCTCCTCGAGAGCGAGCTCTTCGGCTACGAGCGCGGCGCCTTCACGGGGGCGGTCCACGACCGGGTGGGCAAGATCGAGCTCTCCACCGCCGGCACGCTCTTCCTCGACGAGATCGAGAGCATCTCGCTCAACATGCAGCTGAAGCTCCTGCGCGTGCTCGAGGAGCGCGAGGTCGAGAAGCTCGGCTCCAACCGCCGCATCAAGGTCAACATGCGGATCATCACGGCCACCAACATGGAGCTGGCGCAGGCGGTGGCCGAGGGCCGGATGCGCGAGGACTTCTACTACCGTATCAACGTGGTGCCGATACGCATCCCGCCGCTGCGCGAGCGCATCGAGGACATCCCGCTGCTGGTCGGCGAGTTCCTGCGCAACAGCGAGATGGCGCGCGAGAAGGGCATCAACCGCGTCTCCAACAAGGCCCTCTCGCAGCTCATGAGCTACTCGTGGCCGGGCAACGTGCGCGAGCTCGGTAACGTGATCGAGCGCGCCATCCTGCGCACGAGCGGGGCCGTCATCCGCGAGGTCGACCTGCCCGGCCACAGCGGGGTCGGCAAGGAGGCGGCGAACGGCAACGGCCGCCACACGAACTACGACTACGAGGTGCCGCTCAAGGAGTACCTGCGGCGCGCGGAGAAGGACTACCTGGCGCGCGTGCTGCGCAAGTATCGCGGCGGCATCAACCTCTCCGCCAAGCACGCCCTGGTCGACGCGGCGACGCTGCACCGCAAGATGAAGCTCCACGGGCTGCGCCGCGAGGAGTACCGGCTGCGCGGCAAGGCCGAGGGGCCGGAAGCGCTGGCGAGCGGCAGCTGAGCGTCCGGCACGCCGGCGCCCGGCGCCGCGCATTCTCTGCCTGATGCCGTGCGGTGCGGCGAGACCGGCGGGCATCGATCGCGTGCGGCTGCACGATGCGGCCGCCGCGCAAGGTCGCCTCTCGGACCTACCCCGTCCGGACGGCGCCGGCGGGGCCGAGAGCGCGCCTGAACGAGGACTGCAGGGGTGCGAGAGAAGGGCAGATTCCGATGGCGCCTAGCCGTGCAAAAGCGCTGAGAAATCAGGAACCTCTGCTGCACATGGGGCGCTCTCATGGCACTGAAATTGCAGCCGGGCCTGACGCCTCATGCCCGCTCTCGCGCCGCTTTCGGATACGCGCGTTCAGGATCGCCACTGGTACCTGGCCCGCAGCAAGGCGCGCAAGGAAGACTACGCGGTGCAGCAGCTCGAGCGGCGCGGGGTTCGGGTCTTCCTGCCCCGCATCCTCGAGTGGGGACGTGACGAGGTAGCACCCCTCTTCCCGGGCTACCTCTTCGTTCACATCGCGCTCCTCGAGCAGTACTACCACGTGGTCTGGACGCCCGGCGTGCGCAGCTTCGTCGCCTTCGGCGCGACTCCCACCCCGGTGCAGGACAGCGTGATCTCGTTCATCGCGGCGAGCGCGGGCGAGGGCGGCGTCATCCGGCCGCTAGCGCCCTTCAGGGCGGGGGACCGGGTGCAGATCAGGAGCGGCCTGCTCGCGGGGCTGGTCGCGGTCGTGCAGCGGCCCTGCTCCGGGCGCGGGCGGGTGCAGATTCTCCTCGACTTTCTCCGGCAGGGCGCAACCGTCGAGTTGCCGGTCGGATTGGTGGACCGCGTTTGATGGCGACGCGCCAGCAGGCGCGGCGGCGAAGCCCGGTGATCGGCCGGGCGAGATGAAGGGGCGACCAGGAATTCCCGCCAGGACGGGCATGGGCGGAGCCATGGACACCGGCATGCATCCCAAGCATCTCGGCCAGGCGCTCATCGCGCCCGGCGCTCCCCTGACGCTCGGCACCCGCTGGGCCCTCGCCGTGACCGCTGCGGCGCTATCGTCCTCCGCATCGGGCGCGAGGAGGAAGCGCTCGCGCGCACCTTCCCGGACTACCTTCGCCATGGCACCACGACGAAGCACATCGTTCCCTTTGCATTTTGACGACACCGCCGCCGGGGCGCCCGCCCGGGCCGGCAGCCGACACACGGCTCGCCTCGCCCTGGCGGCGTGGGCAGCGGCCGCCTACCTGGTCTACTGGCTCGGCTACCTCGGGCTTCGATGATCGACCTCGTCCGCCTCGTGCTCGCGCTCGCGGCCGCGACCGCCGCGGGGCTCCTCGCGCTGCGCGCCCTGCGCGCGCTGCCGGCCGCCCCGTCCGAGCGCCTGCTCGCCGGGCTCGCGGTCGGCCTCGGTCTGGGGAGCATGACGGCCCTCGGGCTCGCCGCCGCGGGCCACCTC
>JBKPBB010000252.1:0-2538 GCA_046744245.1 Thermodesulfobacteriota bacterium | reverse complement strand
ACCCACGGGCGCGGGGTGCGGCTCGATGCCGCCCTCGCCGAGGCGGCCCAAGATCTTCCGCGTCTCGGCGGCGACCTTCTCCTCCTCCTTCGGGATGAAGGGGATCACGTTGTCGACGATGTCGAGCGCGACCACACCAGGGGAGCGGCCCGCGCCCGAGATGCCCTGCAGCGAGGTCATGAGGACGCGCGCCAGGCCGAAGCGGTCGAGGAGGGGCTTGAGCGAGATCGCGAGGCCGACCGTCGTGCAGTTGGGGAGCGGGAGCACGAACCCCTTCCAGCCGCGGCGCCGGCGCTGCTCCGCAAGGAGCGGGAGGTGCGCGGCCACGTTCACGCCCGGGAGCGCGATCGGCGTGTCCGTCTCGGAGCGGAAGGCGGCGGCGGTGCTGATGACGGGCACGGCGCGCGCGTACGTCGGCTCGAGCTCGCGCGCGGCATCGCTCTCGACGGCGGCGAAGATCAGGTCGAGGCCGCCCGGGTCGAGGTGAGCCGCGTCCACCACCGGCAGCGCGAGGAATTCCGGCGGCGGCTCCGTCCCCGCCACCCACCAGCGGCGCGCGCCGCTCGCCTCGCGGATCGCCTCGCCGTAGGGGCGGCCGGCCGAGCGCGCCGAGGCAGCGAGCACCGCCACCTCGAACCAGGGATGGCCGGCGAGCGCGGCCAGGAACTGCTGCCCGGCTACGCCGGTGGCGCCCACGACCGCGACCCGCCGCTTGCGCATGGCGCGGCCGAGTATCCGGGCGGCCCTTTCCGGAGTCAACCCGAGCCTGCAGACGAGCGTGGAGCGGCTGCTAGCGAGCGCCCGCGAGCCAATCGCGCGCCGGCTCGAAGACGTCCTGCGCCGCGCGGCCGCCGACCAGCACGTCCAGGTGGCCGTAGCCGGGAAGGGCTCGCACGGTCGCGTTCGGGCCGCCGTAGGCCTCGGCCGACTCGTGCACGCGCTTCACCCACTCGGGGCCGAGGGCCGTGCTCGCGAAGGCGAGGACGGGCAGCGTGCGGCTCGGGCGTGGCGGCGCCTGGGCGTCGAGGGCGGCGCGCGGCCACCAACGATCGTAGCTCGCGAGCAGCGTGGCGAGGAGCTGCACGTCGGAGACGCCGTCGCGCGTGTTCGCGAGGCCGCCGTGGCCGCCGAAGCTCTGCGCCGTGAAGAGGATGTCGGCGAGGGCGGCGCCGGCGCTCGCGAATCCGGGCACGGACGACGGGCGGCGCGGATCGGCGATCACGTCGGACAGGAGCTGCTTTCGCTCCGCGAACGGGAGGCGGCTGCCGCCGACGTCGATCGCCGGGCCGCCGCCGGCGGGGGCTCGGCTTCCGCTCACCGCGCCGTCGAGGATGAGGAGGCCGGCCAGCGCCTCGCCCTCGCGCGCCGCGAGGCGGTACGCGAACGCGGCGCCCTGGCTGAAGCCCGCCACGTAGAGCGGCCCCGCGTCCGCGCCGCGCACGAAGGCCGCCGCCCATGCCGCGTCGTCGACGAACAGATTGGCGGTCCAGCGCGAGAGCGCCTCCAGGTCCGCCGCCGGGGTATCGGCGGGGACGACGTGTGTGCGGTAGTCGAGGCCCCACGTGCGCACGCCGGCCGCGGCCAGGTAGACGCGCAGGTCGTGCCGCGGCTCGGCGATGGGCAGCTCGCCGTTCATGTGCATGCCGGGGAGGTAGAGCACAACCGGCCCGGTCGCGTTCTCGCAGAGCGCCAGGCGATGGAGGCCGATGCGGTCGAAGCGCCCGCCCGGCGGGCGCGCGCACGCCCACACGTCCTCGCAGAGCGCCGCGCCATAGACCTGCCGCTCCGCCTGCACGTGCGTGCAGCTCGCGGCGCCGCCCTCCGGGCGGGGCCCGCGGCACGCGAGCGCGCCCGCGACCAGGACCAGCGTTGCAGCGTGCGCGGCTCTCATTCCGAGCGCAGGAACTCGATGAACTTCTCCGCCGCCGGGGAGAAGTGCTTGCCCTGCCGGTGGATGATCCCGAGCGGACGCACGAAGACCTCGTCCGAGAAGTGCACGGCCGCGAGGGTCTTCGACTTCGTCTCGAGCCGCACCGCGGGCTCGGGCAGGATGGCGAGCCCGGTGCCGATCTCGATCACGCGCTTGATGGTCTCCACGTTGTCGAGCTCCATCACGTAGCGGACCTCGACGCCATAGCGCCTGAGCAGCCGGTCGGTCTCCCGCCGGGTCGGGATGTCGCGCTCGTAGCCGACCAGCGGCTCGCCGGCCAGCTTGCGGATCGAGACCCTGCGATGGCCGGCGAGCGGGTGGTGGGGCGGGCAGGCGAGCACCAGGCGGTCGTTCCGGAAGGGCAGCACGGTGATGCCGGGCCGCCGCGTCGGGTACGCCACCACGCCGATGTCGACGTTGCCCTTGAGGACGTCCTCGTGGATGCGGCTCGAGCGGCTGTAGGCGACGTGGAGGTGGACCTGCGGGTAGGCCTTCAGGTAGCGCTTGATCTGCGCGGACAGCTCGTAGAGGCCGATCGAGTGGACGGTCGCCACCCGCACCGTGCCCGCGATCACGTTGGCGAGCGCCTGGAGGCGCGCCTCCATGTC
>JBKPBB010000359.1:0-7042 GCA_046744245.1 Thermodesulfobacteriota bacterium | reverse complement strand
CAGCTTCTCGCGCTCGCGCCGGATGCCGTCGGCGAGCACGCCGCCTTGGGCCGCGGGATGCGGCCGGCGCGTCTCGCTGAAGCGGCGCACGAGCACGTCGTCGCTCGCCTCGAGGTAGAGCACCTCGAGCGCGACGCCGCGCACGCGCAGCTCCTCGAAGATGCGCGGGAATTCGTCGAGGAAGTGCCGCTCGCGCACGTCGAGGCCGAGCGCCACGCGCCGCACCTCCTCGCTCGAGCTCTCCCACACCTCGACGAAGCGGGGGATGAGCGCCACCGGCAGGTTGTCGATGCAGTAGAAGCCCAGGTCCTCGAGCACCTTGATGGCGGTGCTCTTGCCCGAGCCGGAGAGCCCGGTCACGACCACGAGGTGGAGACCCTCGGTCATATGATTCTGGGGGCCCGTCCAGTGCTCGGGCGCTGCGCGCCCTGCGCGCTTCCGATGCCCCCAGACCCCGTCGGCCAGCTTGAGCGCTCTCGCGCTCGGCCTCCCTCCGCTCTTGGGGCGGGCGTGCTCGCGCGCTGCGCGCCCTGCGCGCTTCCGATGCCCCCAATCCAACGCCCGCGCGGCTCCCGCCGCGCGCTGCTCGAGCGCTCTCGCGCTCGGCTTTCACTGGCGGTGGTGGTTCTCCAGCCTCCGCCGGCGTTCCCGCTCACTCGGACTCTCCGGCGCGGCGGCGCTGGCGGCTGGCGATCTCGGCGTCGATGCACTCGGCGAAGTCGAGCGCGCTGTGCCGGCCGCGCGCGCGGAGGAGGTGATTGCGGGCCGCGGTCTCGATCAGCATCCCCATGCTGCGGCCCGGCCGGACGGGGACGCGCACCAGGGGCAGCTCCACCTCGAGCAGCGCGTAGCTCCCCGCGACCAGACCGAGGCGATCGGCGCCGCCGGGCCACTCGACCAGCTCGACCACCAGGTCGATCTGGCGTTCGTCGAGCGTCGCGAGCGTGCCGAAGAGCGCCTCGACGTCGATCACCCCGAGGCCGCGGATCTCCATGTGGTGCCCGAGGAGACGCGCGGAGCGCCCGCGTACGCCGGTGGGCGAGGGGCGGCGCACCTGTACCACGTCGTCGGCGATCAGGCGGTGCCCGCGCGCCACCAGGTCGAGCGCCGCCTCGCTCTTGCCGATCCCGCTCTTGCCGAGGATGAGGATGCCGAGGCCGTGCATCTCCACCAGGTCGCCGTGGAGAGTCGTCTCCGGCGCCATGCGGTCCTCGAGCCAGGCGGTCGCGCTGCGAATGAAGTCCGCGGTGCGCAGCGCCGAGCCGAGCGCGGCCACGCCCGCGGCCTCGGCCGACTCGGTCAGCACCGCGGGCGGCGCGGCGTCGTTGGTCACCACGAAGCAGGCCGCGCCGGCCGTCGCCACCGCGGCGACCGTCTCGCGCGCACGCCGGGGCTCGAGCGTCGCCAGGTACGACACCTCGCTGTTGCCGAGCACCTGGACGCGGTCGGGATGGAGCTGGGGCAGATAGCCGGCGAGCGCCAGGCCGGGCTGCTGCAGGCGCGGCACTGCAATCACGCGCTCGAGGCCGCGAGCGCCGGAGACCAGCCGCAGCCGGAGCGCCGTGCCTGCCTCCCCGAGCAGCTCGCGCACGCGCACCGTCAATACTTGTCGTCCTCCTCGCGGATCGTGCGATAGAGGTCGGCGGCCGTGGTCGCGCGCATGAGCCGCTGACGGAACGACTCGTCCTTCAGGAGCCGCGAGATGCGCGCCAGGGCCTTCAAGTGCGCGCCGGCGGAGTCCTCCGGCGCCACCAGCAGAAAGAAGAGGTGCGTCGGCTTGCCGTCGAGCGAGCTGAAGTCGACGCCGAGCGGGCTGCGCCCGAAGGCGGCGATCACGCGCCGCAGGCCCGGGAGCTTGCCGTGCGGGATGGCGACCCCCTCGCCGAGCGCCGTGCTGTTCAGCTTCTCGCGATCCTCCAGCGCCTGGACGAGCTTGGCGCGGTCGACTTCCTCCCGGTACCGCCTCGCCACCGCCCCGGCCAGCTCCTCGATGACCTCGCCCTTCGAGCGTCCGGCGAGGGCGGGGAGCACCAGGTCCTCGCTCAGGATGTCGGTGATCTTCATGCGTCCGTGCTCCGCGGCTGCCCTACCGCTCCGCCTCGATCAGACCGTAGTTGCCGTCCCGCCGCCGGTAGAGGACGGCCACTCGCTGGTTCGACGCGTTGGTGAAGACGAGGAACTCGTCGCCCGAGACGGCGAGCTGCTCGACCGCCTCCTCGACCGCGAGCGGCTTGGCCGGCACACGCTGGGTGCGGATCACCTCGGGCGCGCCCCCCGGCCGCCGCCGATCCGCGGCCAGCACCGAGGTCGTCACCTCCGACACGTCGCGCACCGCCGCCGCGCCCTTGTGGCGGCGGCGCTTCTCGTGGAGCTTCTGCGCCTGGTGCTCGAGCTTGTCGATGGCGAGGTCGATCGCCGAGTAGAGATCGTGGGTCTCCTCCTCGGCGAACATGGTGACGTGGTCGGCCTTGAGCGTGATCTCGGCGACGTGCCGCTCCTTCGCCACGGAGAGGATCACGTGCGCGTCGACCGGGCGGTGGAGATACTTCCGGACCCGCTGGAGCTTCTCCTCGGCGTAGGCCTTGAGAGGCGGGGTCGGGTCGACGTGCCGGAAGGTGACCGTGATCAGCATGGCACCGTCCCCTCGATCTCGAAGACGGACCCTCTTCAACCGGGAAGGCGCGGGCGGCATCGCCGGCGGAGTCTATCAGTAAACTTGCTTCCGTTTCGACGAGGGCAGGATGCCCATCAGCTCGCGGTACTTGGCGACCGTCCTCCGGGCGATGTCGATCTGCTCCTTGCCGAGCAGCTCGGCGATGTACTGATCGCTGAGGGGCTTCTTGGCGTCCTCCTTGGCGATGATCTCCCGGATCTTCTCCTTGACGCTCTCCGCCGAAACCTCGGAGCCCTGCCCGCCGCGCAGGCTCGAGGTGAAGAAATACTTGAGCTCGAAGGTCCCCTGCGGCGTGTGGACGTACTTGCCCGCAGTGGCGCGGCTCACGGTCGATTCGTGCATGCCGATGTCGTTGGCGACGTCCTTCAGCACGAGCGGGCGCAGGAACGCCACGCCGCCCTCGAGGAAGTCGTGCTGGAACTTCACGATGCTCGAGGTGACCATGTAGAGCGTGCGCTGCCGCTGGTGGATCGATTTGATGAGCCAGGCGGCGGCCCGCATCTTCTCCTGGATGTAGCCGCGCGCTTCGGGCGAGCCGTTCTGCCCGAGCATGCGGCGGTAGAAGGACGAGACGCGCAGCCGCGGCAGCCCCTCCTCGTTCAACGTCACCACGTAGTCGTCGCCCACCTTGGTGACGTAGACATCCGGCGTGACGTAGCGCGTGTCGGAGTCGCCGAAATCGCGCCCGGGCTTGGGCTCGAGCACCGAGATCACCTTGGTGGCCTCGGCGATCTGCTCGATGGGGACCCCCAGCTCGCGCGCCAGCCGGTCGAAGCGGCGGCTCTCGAGCATGGGCAGGTAGTCGCGCACGATGCGCGCCGGGAGCGAGTCGTCGGCCGCGCCCAGCTGGCGGAGCTGGATGAGCAGGCACTCGGCCAGGCTGCGGGCCGCCACGCCGGGCGGGTCGAACTCCTGCATGCGGCCGAGCACGCGCGCCACGATCTCGACGTCGGGCCAGGTGTCGGCGAGGAAGGCGATCTCCTCGAGCTGGAGCGGCAGGTAGCCGTCCTTGTCGAGGCTCCCGACGATGAGCGCACCCACCTCCTTCTCCTGGTCGGAGAGGTCGGAGAGGCGGAGCTGCCACATCAGATGGTCGGGGAGGAGCGTCCGCTTGACGAGCACGTTCTCGAGCGCGGCGCGCCGATCGTCGTCGTCGCCGCCGCTGCCGTGCCCGGTCGAGCCGTGGATGTCGTTGCTGTAGTTCTCGGCGTACTCCTTCCAGTCGATCTCGCCCACGCTGGTGGGCGCCTCGACCTCGGGCTTCTCGGCGTCGGCCTGCCACTCCTCGGCGCCGTTCTGTCCGTCGACCGTCGGCACCTCGGCCGGCCCCTCGAGCTTCTCGTCGGCGTTCTCCTCCAGGACGGGGTTCTCGGTGAGCTCCTGGTCGATCAGCGTCTCCAGCTCGGCGCGTGAGACCTGGAGGATCTTGATGGCCTGCCGGAGCTGCGGCGTCATCACCAGCTGCTGGGAGAGCCGCTGCTGGAGGACGATGCGGGCGTCTTGGGCCATCGGCTGCTTCGACGAATACTACAGTCGGAACTTCTCGCCCAGATAGATCTCGCGAGCGAGCGGGCTTGCCGCGATCCGCGCCGGTGCGCCCTCCTCGAGGACGGCGCCGTCGTTCAGGATGTAGGCGCGGTCACAGATCCCGAGTGTTTCGCGCACGTTGTGATCCGTGATGAGGACACCAATCCCTCGTCTCTTTAACTGGTCTACGATGCCCTGAATGTCAACCACCGCGATCGGATCGATGCCCGCGAAGGGCTCGTCGAGGAGCATGAAGGCGGGCGAGATGACGAGCGCGCGGGTGATCTCGACGCGGCGGCGCTCGCCGCCGGACAGGGAGAGCGCCTTGCTCTTTGCCAGCCGTGCGATGCCGAGCTCGGCGTGGAGCTGCTGCAGGCGCTCGGCGCGCGCCGCCGTGGTCAGGTCGAGGGTCTCGAGGATGGCGAGCAGGTTCTGCTCGACGGTGAGCTTGCGGAAGACCGAGGGCTCCTGGGGCAGGTAGGAGATGCCGCGCCGCGCGCGCTCGTACATCGGCAGGCGCGTCAGATCCTCGCCGTTCAGGTAGACCTGGCCGGTGTCGGGCCGCGTGAGGCCCACGATCATGTAGAAGGTGGTGGTCTTGCCGGCGCCGTTGGGGCCGAGGAGGCCGACCACCTCGCCCGCGTGCACCTCGATCGACACCTCGTTCACCACGCGCCGGCCCGCGTACGACTTGCTGAGGCGCTCGGCGCGCAGGAGCGCGGAGCCGTGACCGTTGTGCTCCGCGCTCACGGGGTCGCGTCCTCGCCGCCGGCGGCGGCGGCCTGGGGGGCTGGCGCCTCGTCCTTGGGGGGCGCGGCGTTCGCGCCGGCGAGATCGCCGTCCTTGCTCGGGAACACCGTCGCCTTGACCCGCCGCCGCCCGCCCTCGACCACGCTGCGGTTCTCGTCCAGGTAGACGGTGACCCGGTCGCCGGACACCTCGTTCGCGCCGTCGTGCAGGACGGGGCTCTCGGTCAGGACGACCGTGCGCGTGCCCTGCTCGAACACCGCGCGGCCGCCGGTCGCCCAGCGCGTGCCGTTGTCGATGCGCACGTTACCGACCGCGACGACCTCCTGCAGGCGCTGGCTGCCCTTCTCCGCCCCGTCGGGGGGATCCGCGTCCTTCTGCGCCGCCAGCGTCACGGTGAGCGTGTCGCTCCGCACCTTGCTCTCGCCCTGCACCGCGATCACGTCGCCGCGGTAGACGACGACGTTCGCCTTGTAATCGTACTCGAGCTTGTCGGAGGTGATGATGATGGGCTCCTTCTTGTTGCCGAACGACCCCGCGTCGAAGAGCGCCCCGCCCTTCTGAGGCTCGCGCGCCGGCTCCGCCCACGCGCCGCTCGCGAGCGCGACCATGACGAGCGCCGCGGCGGGCAGCCGGGTCTCACGACGGTTGCGCATTGCCATGCACCGTGGTGTGGACGTCTCCGAGCAGCCGCACGTGCTGCGGGCCCACCTGGATCTCCATCCCCCGGCCGCGCACGTCGAGCCTGCGCCCGTGGATGGTCACGTCGCCCGGCGACGTGATCAGGTCGTGCGCCCGATCGTAGGTCGCCTCCTCGGTCTTGAGCTCCAGGTCGTCGAGCTGCACCGCCACGCCGCCGCGCAGCGTGATCGCCCGCATCTCGTGGCCGTCGAGCGTGATCCGTCCCTCGGCGCCCTTCAGGTGCGCCGTGCGGCCCTCCTCCTTCATGAAGAACGTCACCCGCGGCTCGAGGACCACGATCTGGTTCTCCTGCTCGAAGAACTGCGCGTCCCGCGCCGTGATCTCCCACATCATCCGCCCGTGCTCCACCTTGACCCGACGAAAGTTCTGGATGCGCTGCGCGACCTGGGGCAGGAAGTCCCGGCCGAGCTCCTCGAGCGGGTGGGCCCGGTGGGCGACCACGTTACGGGAGACCAGGTATCCGATGCCTCCCAGGGCGGCGCTCACCACGATGAGCAACGCGGTGCGCACCCGTTTCCTTCGCATGATGACCGTTCGAGTCCGGGGCAGAGCTAGCACGCGTCCCGGAGAGAGTAAAGGCGAACGGGCTCACGAGAGCGCCCGCTCGGCGGTCGCGGCCGGAGGTCGCGTCGCCGCCGCGGACGGCTGCTTGCGCCAGCGCTCGTGCCACCAGACCCACTCCGCGGGGCTGCGGCGGATCTGCGCCTCGATCGCCGCGGTGAGCCGCCGCGTGAGCTCGCGCACGCCCTCGCGCCCGCGCGGCAGCTCGGCGGGGATGGGGGACACGCGCACCAGGTGCCCGCCCGCGGGACGGCGCTCGATGAACACGGTCACCACCGGCACCCGCGCGCGGAGCGCGAGCAGCGCAGCGCCGGGCGGCGTGTGCGCGGGGCGGCCGAAGAACGGGACGAAGACCCCGGCGCCGCGCGTGTCCTGGTCGATCAGCATCGCGACGACGCGGTTTCGGCGAAGCGCGTCGCCCACCGCGGCGACGAAGCGCGGATCGTCGCGCACCAGGACCTCCACCCCGGCCGCGGCCCGGAAGCGGACGATGAGCGAGTGGAAGCGGAGGTCGGTCCCCCGGCGCACGACCACCGTGATCGGATAGCCGATGGCCGCCGCCCACGCCGCGAGGAGCTCCCAGTTGCCGACGTGACCCGTGACCGCGATGGCGCCCCGCCCGCGCGCGAGCGCCGCGTCGAGCGCCTCCACGCCTTCGAGGCGGATGTAGTCGGGACGGCGGAGGATCGTCTCGAACAGCGACAGCTCGGCGAACGCCTGCCCCGCGGGGCGGAAGGTCTCGCGCACCAGCCGCCGCCGGGTCGTGAGGTCGAGCTCCGGGAAGGCCAGGCCCATGTGAGCGACGGCGAGCCGGCGCGGCGTGGCGAGCAG
>JBKPBB010000384.1:0-2173 GCA_046744245.1 Thermodesulfobacteriota bacterium | reverse complement strand
GAGCTCCCCGAGGCGTGGCCGCGGGCGCTCGACGAGCGCCGCGAGCGCGAGCGGCCCCGCGACCAGCACGAGCGCGAGCGGCCCCTTCACGAGGAGCCCGAGCCCCGCGGCGACGTACGACAAGAGCGGCGCGCGCCGCGGCGCCGGTCGCTCGAGCCAGGCGAGGCCGCCGAGCACGCCGACGGTCACGCAGGCCGTGAGCGTCATGTCGAGGTTCCCGTAGCGCGCGGGGCCGAACCACCCGGCGCTGGTCGCCGCCACCGCGCCCGCGCCGAGCGCCGCCGGGAGCCCCCAGCGCGGCAACGCGTAGGCATAGAGCGCCAGCACCGCGACCAGCGCCGCAAGCGCGCTCACCGCACGCGCCGCCGCCTCGTTGACGCCGAGGGCGGCGTAGGCGAGTGCGACCAGCCAGTAGTAGCCCGCGGGCTTCTCGGGGTAGGGCTCGAGGTCGAGCGTGGTCAGGAAGAGGCGCCGGAGGCCGTGCCCGGCCGCCATCTCGCGCGCGACCTCCGCGTGCCGCGCCTCGTCGGGATCGAGGAGCGGGTAGCGGCCGAGGCCCTGGAGGAAGAGGCCGCCGGCGACCAGCGCCAGCAGGGCGGCGCCGCCCACGGCGCGCGTCGTCGCCCCCATCGCCTATGGACCCGGAGGCGCGGCCGATAGTATGTGCGCGGAATGCCGCGCCGGCCGATGTGGACGGGCCTCGCGCTGGGCGCGCTGCGGGCGCGCGAGGTCGAGCGCCCGCCGTGAGCGCGGGCTCAGGAGCGGGACCGCGCGCCGCCGGCGGCCCGCGCCTCGCTGTCCTCCCACCGGATGCGACGGTAGTCGAAGTTCGTGGCCTCGACCGGATAGAACTTGATGACCTCGAAGTAGGGCGAGAGGTCGAAGTCGCGCGGCGTGATGATGGAGGGCAGCTGGCGCCGGAAGACGGCCGGGTACGGCGGGGGACTGCGCCGGAGCAGCCGATCGAGGAGACGCCGGGGTGGTGGGGCGGCCGCCGACGGCGTGGTCGCGGGCAGGATCGGGAAGCCGACGTTCTGGAAGGCCCGCCCGATGATGCTCGAGCAGATGACCTGCGTCGTGAGGCCGCTCCCGAACTGGAGCGCGCGGCGGCGGAAGCGGCGCGGGATCAAGCTCACCGGGAAGAAGTAGCGCGCCAGGTCGAGGATGTGCTTCACGTCGTAGCGCAGCCCGATCTGTGCGATCACCTCGTCCAGGATGCGCTGGAGATCCTCGCGCTGGAGCCCGACCGGGCGGCAGATGCGGAGGTTGAAGCTGGCATACTTGGAGAGGGGCGAGGCGAGCACGCCCTCGAGCAGCGCCTCGATCATCATGTGCTCGGCGTCGCGCCCGTGCTGGGCGACGAGCGCCTCGCGCTCGGCGGGGAAACGGCGCAGGAGCTCGTCGCCGATGTAGAGGACCGAGTGCGACCAGGTGCTCTGCGTCAGGTACTTGATGACCTCGCTCACGCGCTGGTCGCCGTCGACCAGGATCACGTCGCCGGGGCGGATGACGCGCAGCAGGGCGTCGAAGTCGTTGGGCAGGAGGAGGGTGTAGTTGCCGCGCGGCTTGGTGAGCGCGCGGGCGGCCAGGTTGAAGAACTTGTTGCGGAGCCAGCCCATCGATGGCGTCCATTGTAACCCGTCGGCGCACGGGTCCGAAGCGTCTCTTGCCGGCGGGCGCTCTCCCCTTCCGCCGCCGCCTGCTCTCCTGGTACGGCCGTCACCGCCGCCGCCTGCCCTGGCGGGGCGTGCGCGACCCCTATGCCGTGCTGGTGTCGGAGATCATGCTGCAGCAGACGCAAGTCGCGCGTGTCCTGGAGTTCTATCCGCGCTTCCTCGCCCGCTACCCCACGCTCGAGGACCTGGCCGCCGCGCCCGCTGACGCGGTGCGCGAGAGCTGGGAGGGCCTCGGGTACTACGCCCGGGCTCGGAACCTGCACCAGACCGCGCGCGAGGTGGTGAAGAGGCTCAGCGGCCGGCTGCCGCGCCGTGTCGAGGAGCTGCGCGCGCTCCCCGGCATCGGCCGCTACACGGCCGGCGCCGTGGCGAGCCTCGCCTATGGCGCGGAGGTGCCCGCCGTCGACACCAATGCGGCGCGCGTCCTGGCGCGCGCGTTCGGCGTCCGCGGGGGGCGGAAGAGCGCGCGGCGCGAGCGGCGGGTGTGGGCGCTGGCC
>JBKPBB010000337.1:0-4851 GCA_046744245.1 Thermodesulfobacteriota bacterium | reverse complement strand
GTCCAGAGAGCTGCCCCGCCGTCTGGCAGGGCCTACGAGCGTGCTACGCAGACCGGCGACGCAGTATAACGCGCGGTGCGTATGCGCTCTTCCAGCCAAGTCAGCGGCGGAGCGATGATATTGGCTAGAATTGAGGGCGCGGCCCGGCGGCGTTAGATACTCTCTCCGTCGTCAAGCGGCCGCGTGAAACTTCGCCGCCACGAAGTTAGTACGTGTCGAGAGCATTCCATAGATCGCGTGAAGGAGCTTCCGCATGACGGCGACGTACGCTTGGAGGGGAGTCTTGCCGGGCGCCACGAGCTTGTCGAAGAACGCCCGCACGTGCCGATTGTGCTGCACCGCGACGAGCGCGGGCATGTAGAGTGCCCGCCGGATGTGGGCGTTGCCGACCTTCGAGATGCGCGCGGGCTTGTCGACGGACGTGCCCGACTGATGCGCCCGGGGATCGAGGCCGGCATGGGCGACCCATTGGCGCACGGTCATGCCGGGGGGCAGGACCAGCAGCTCGGGCAGCAACTGCACGGCGCTGTGCGCGGCAATGCCCGGGACCGAGACCAAGTGCTCGAACGCTTCGTGCAGGTCGGCATGGTCGGCGATCAGCGCGATGGCCTGTTCGGTGAGGAGCTCGATGCGCCGGTCGAGATGGCGGACGTTCACCTCGATGTCGTTGCAGACCACCGCCGACCGCTCGGCCGTAGCGCACAAGGCGTGGAGGCGATTGCGCTCGCGGGTGCGCTCGACGACGAGCGCGGCGATCCGCCGCGCGATTCCTCGCAGCTCCAGGACGTGCGCGGCGGGCGGCTGCCAGGCCACGAAGGGCATGCGGATCACGAAGTCCCGCAGCGCGACGGCGGCCGTCAGGTCGGTCTTCGAGCGCTGCATCAGCGCCCCCGTGAACTGCTTGATGGCCCGGGGATTAGCCACCATGACCGCCACGCCGCGCGTTCGATGCAAGGCGAGCGCGACGTCCAGGCTATAGGTCCCCGTCGACTCGAGGACGACGCGCGCCGTCCGCCCACCCCGCGTGAGCCAACGCACCAGCTTCTTATGCCCGCCGGCGTCGTTGCCGAAGCGTGCCGTCTCGAGCTGCCGCTCATCGCGGCGCGCGGCAACGTCGAGCACGTCCTTGCTCACATCGATCCCTGCCTCCGTCTCCTTGCGCATCCGCCCCCTCCAATCCTAGTCTTGCGCTCCGGGCCCCCCGACCCTGCACCTTGCGCCTACCGCTCTTGTGGATGCAGGCTCCTGGCCTTGGATACTCCACGGCATAGGCGAAGAGGGCGGGGGGCCAATCTAACGAACAAGCTCATGGCTTCTAGGCGACCCGGCCTTCCCGGAACGCCCTCCTCACCTACACCACGAAGGTCTGAGCCCGAAAACGGAGATACGAGGCGGCGACAGGAGGTATTACGGTATTACGCGGGTCTGTCTGAAGTTGGGCGGACGTGAGGTTCAGGTGAGATTGATCGTTAAACTGAGTGAGCGCCTGGGCATTGTGCTCTCGGTTCTTGGTGTCTTCGTTTGGATACTTTTGGGGGCGCTCGCGGCGCGGGCAGGCATGGCCGCGCTGTGGCAGCATCCACGATTGGGCGATGTCTTCGTGATAATCGTGGCCGGCGTTGTTGGCATCGGTGGCCTTGTCGGCTTTTGGCTCGTTGCCGCCCTCATCGACTACCGCAGGCTTGGCTACCGTGTGAGATGGCTGACCGGAGCTGAGTGGGTTTACGAGGAACGAGTGGCTCAGGGCGGGGTGAGGTCCCTTCGGATTTTGCGCGAAGTGCGCGCGCCCGGATACCCTGCCCCGAGTGTAGTGCGGATGCCGAGTGAGGCAACGTGGGCGAGTGAAGTTCCGGAGTGGGCCCGAGGTCGCCGAGCTGAGATAGCGCAACGAATCGCCGAATGTTTTGGCGCAAACAGGGGTGGCCACGTTCAGTTCTCGGAAGAATAGCGCCGCCCAACCCGCGGCTGCTGCGGACTGATGTTCCCCCGAAAAAATGGACACGGGGTTAAGCGGTGACGGTGACTGTCTCATACTCGTCGGGTGAGCGGTAGCCGAGCGAAGAATGCAAACGGCTGCGATTGTAGAAGGCCTCGATGTACTCGAAGATCGCCGTCCGGGCTTGCACACGGGTGTGGAGCGTGAGGTGGTACAGCCACTCGGTTTTCAGCGAGTGGAAGAAACTCTCGACGGGCGCGTTGTCGTAGCAGTTGCCGGGACGGCTCATGCTGCCGACGATCCCTGGCGATCGAGCACGTCTTGGTACTCCGCGCTCGCGTACGGACCGCCACGATCGCTGTGGTGCACCAGCCCGCGAGGAGGACGGCGCGTCCGGAGTGCTTGGTGGAGGGCATCGAGGGCGAGAGCCTGCGCCGGGCGGGAGGCAGTGGCCCATCCCACTATGCGGCGGGAGCACGCATCGAGGAGGACGGCGAGGAAGAGCCACCCCTCGCGCGTGCGCACCTGCGTGATGTCGGCAAGCCAGAGGTGGTTGAGAGCTGCGGGCTCGAAGTCTTGCCCCACGCGATTGGGCGATGCGGGCATCTCGCCGTGGCGGGTCGCGATGTACCGGAAGCGTTGAGCCGCCCGGCCGCGAAGGCCCTCCAGCCGCATGAGCCGGGCGACGCGGTGGCGGCCGATGGAATGCCCGGCGCGCCGCAAGGCCCAGTAGATGCGCGGCGACCCGTAGACGTGGCGGCTGGCGCGATGGACGGCCCGGATGCGCTCGACCAAGGCGGCAGCCTCCTGCGCGCGGTCGCTCGCGGGTCGGTGGCACCACGCGTAGAAGCCGCTGCGGGAGACCCCGAGCACGCGGCACATGCGGTCGATCGGGAAGAGGGCGCGATGGCGGGCCACGAAGTGAAACCTCACTTCGGGTCGGTCACGAAGAACGCCAAGGCTTTTTTTAGGATGTCGCGCTCCTGGGTCACGTCGCGCAGCTTCTGCTCGAGCTCGCGGATGCGCTGCGCCTGCGGGCGGAGCCGGCCTTTGCCGGGGAATGCTTCGCTGGGCGCCGTCGTGAGCTGCTCTCTCCAGCGCTGCAGGAGGCTGCGCGTGATCCCGAGATGGGTCGCGACCTCGGTGACCGATTTGCCTTCGGCCACGAGCCGGACGGCCTCACGCTTGAACTGCGGAGTGAACGTACGGCGGACGGGGGTGGGTTCCTTTGCCATGGATCACCTCGTTCGAGCCTCGCATGGCTCTTATCTCGGTGTCCACTTTCCGGGGGAACTCCAGCCACTCAAGATCGCCGACCCGCGGGGCACGAGGCGTGCTATCTTCTAACGCCGCGTCCGCTGAGCCGCCGAGTCGATAACAGCTCAGGCGGGGCGTTCAGCGAGCCGTCACAATGGGCAGGGTACCTAGCAGGTGTCGCGGCGCTCGGCTATCGTGACGCGCGTGAGGCGAAGCGCGAGGAGCGCCGCGCGACGATGTGCGACGGGCCTGAGCACCGTCACGCTCCAGGTCGGAAACCCCGCCAGCCCAGACGTCACCGAGGGGGTCGCGTTCCTGATCGACTCGGGCGCGATCTACTCGATCGTGCCGTCGGCCGTGCTCGAACGGCTCGGCATCACTCCGCTCGCCGCCGAGCAGTTCCACCTGGCCGACGGCACCACGATCACCCGCAAGAAAGGCATCGCGCTCTTCCGCTACGGAGACCGGATCGGCGGCGCCGACGCCATCTTCGGGGAAGACGAAGACCGCACGCTCCTCGGCGTGACGACGCTCGAGGCCCTCGGTCTCGCTCTCGACCCGCTACGGCGTCAACTGCGCCCAGTACCCCTGGTCCTCGCCGCCGTCTGAGGGCAGCCTCACCCCAGCCCGAAGTGCCGGAGGGCGTTCCCGCCCAGGTACCTGCCCACCGTCGCCTCCGGCACGCCGTACTTCCCGAGCGTCGCCCGCGCCTCCTCCACCGTCCCCGTGTCGTGATTCGGATACCGCGACCCCCACGCCGCCACGTTCCCGAACACGTCCGGCATGCGCGCGACCGGTGTCTCCCAGGAGTCGAAGCTCACCAGCGATGGCCGCGCGAAGAACACGTGCTCGGGCTCGAGGCTCACGTCGCGGATTCCGGAGAAGAGCCAGAGGTAGGTCTCCGACTTCTCGAGCGCGAGCGGCACCCAGGCCGCGCCCGAGTGCACCAGCGTGAGCTTGAGCTTCGGGTAGATCTCCATGTGCCCGTAGAACGCGACGGCGGTCAGGAACGTTGACGTGTCCATGAACGGCGCGACGCCCTCGGCGATCGCGTGCCCGATCTTCAGGTTTGTGGCGACGCGTTCGACGAACGGGCCGGCGCAGGTCCACTCGGGGTTGGTGCTCCCCGGCGAGGGGTGGATACACGCCGCCACGTCCAGCTCCTCGAGCCGCTTCCAGACCGCGTCGTAGGAGGGATGGTTCGGGAACCGCCCCTCGAAGAAGACCGGGCGGATGAAGGCCGCCTTGAAGCCGCGTGCGGCCGCGCGCTCGAGCTCACGCACGGCGAAGCTCGGCTCCTGCATGGGGAGGAGCGCCACGGGCACGAGCCGGCGGCGGTCCGCGCCGGCGAAGTCCCAGAGCCAGTCGTTGTAGGCGCGCGCCAGCGTCCACGCCGCGTCGGGGTTCTCGACCAGAGGGAAGTGCTCCGCGAAGAGGGTCGGGAAGAGGAGCGCGCGGTCCACGCCCATCGCGTCCATGTCCCGGAGACGCGCGGCGGGATCCTGCGCGCCGGGCGTGATCGGATGGCGCTCGTCGGGATCGAGCTGCCCGATCTGCTCCGGCGTCATCCCCGGCCGCCAGCACGCCTGGCGGTTGATGCCGCTTCGCCGAAGCGAGCGCGCCCGGCGCCCGTTCAGGAGCGTCGTCTCGAGGCCCTG
>JBKPBB010000316.1:0-2309 GCA_046744245.1 Thermodesulfobacteriota bacterium | reverse complement strand
CGCCTTCAGCGCGCGAGCCGGCGCGCGGCTATGTCCCCGAGGATCAGCGCCAGCGCCAGCGGTACGACCCACCCCTCCAGCGGCACGCGCTCCCGCCCCACCCCGGGCCGCGCCGCCAGGATCTCCCCTGCCCCCGCATCCAGGCGCCCCCCGCTGAGCTTCGCCACCCTCTCGAGCAGCACCAGGTTCGGCGCCGCCGCGCGCAGCTCTCGCCCGCTCGCCGAGCGCGCCGGCACGATGATCTCGACCGGCTCCTCGTGCCCGCCCGCTGCCAGCACCGCTGGATGCACGCCCGCCTCCAGCGGCGGCACGACTCCGACGAACGCCCGCCGTCCGGTCGGGCGCAGCACGACCTCGCCCACCTCCGGCACCCGCAGGACGAACGGCCCGGCGCCGTCCGCTACCGTCTCCAGCCGCACCAGCGTCCCCTCCCGGAGCCGCCGCGCCTCCAGATGCCGGTCGGCCGCGAGCCCGCGCGGCGCCGCCCACATCGCGAGCTGCGACCAGAGCTTCGCGAACCCCCGCCACGTCGGCCAGGCCGCGCCGCCCCCCTGGAAGTCGATGGGCAGGGCGGCGGTCCGCCCGAGCTCGTACTGCCAGGTCGCGAGCAGCGGGTCCTGCCGCTCGCCGGCCTCGACCCAGAGACGCACCTCGGCGCCCGGCTTCGGCCGCGTGATCGCCCAGCGCGACACCCGGGGCAGCTCGTCCTCCGCGATGCCGGCCAGGATCGCGCCGCCCGCGGCCAGGCGCGGCGGCGCCTCGCGGTGGTTCGCCGCCGCGTCCATCAGGTGCTGCGTGTCGCTGATCATGAGCTGCGGGAGCGCCTGCACGTCCTCGACGTGGTGGAAGGCGCCGCCGGTGGCGCGCGAGATCTTGTTCAAGAGGTCGAGGTTCACCGTGTCGTCGCCGATGCGGATGGTCGTGACCGTCACGTCGTCGCGCGCGAGGTCGGCGATCAGATGGTCGTGGTCGGGGGCGCTGCGGTTGGTGTCGCCGTCGGTCAGGAGGACGACGTGGCGGACGCGGCGGCCGGCGGCGACCAGGCTCCGGCGCGCGCGGTCGAGCGCTTCCTTGAAGTCCGTGCCGCCGCCGTACCGGAGCTGGCGGATCTTCGCCGTGAGCGCGGCGCGGCCCTCGGCGAGCGGGAGGAGCGGACCGAGCTCGTAGGGCTCGGAGTCGAAGGCGATGGCGCCCACCAGGTCGCGCGGGCCGAGCTGGTCCACGACCGCCAGCGCGGCGCGCTTGGCGTACTCCATCTTGGCGCCGTACTGGAGGTCGGGACCGCTCGCGTAGCCCATGCTGTTCGAGCGGTCGATGAGGAGGTAGAGGGCGATCGGCTCGCGCTCCTTCGGCTCCGGGCGCTGCGACTGGAGCTCGACGGGGAGCACGCGCTCGAGGGCGGTGCCGGCGAAGCCGCCGTCACCGAAGAGATGCGCGCCGCCAGTGGCGATCAGCGCGCCGCCCCCGGCGACCCAGCGCGCGAGCGCGTCGAGCGCGCGCTCGGGGATGCCGGCGCGGGCCACGTCCTCGAGGACGACGAGGTGATACTCCGCGAGGTGCCCGACGCGGGCTGCGAGGCCGGCGGGCGCCGTCACCTCGACGTCCATGCCGCGCCGGACGAGCGCGAGCGCCACCACCGGCTGCGCCCGCTCGCTCACCACCAGCACGCGGAGCGGCTGCGTCACGGTGATGCCGGCCGCGACCGCGCCGGGCGCCGGCGGCGCGTCCGGCGCGAGCAGCAGCTTCGCCTCGAGGAGGTAGCTCCCGGCGTTCTCGAAGCGATAGGGCAGCCGGACGGCGCTCACGCCGGGCGGCAGCTCGACCGGCACGGGCAGGAGCGCCTCGCCGTTGACGCTGACCGCGAGCGCGGCGCCGAACGGCGCGACGGCGCGGCTCTCCACCACCGCCTCGAGCGGCAGCGCGGCATGCGCGGGCGCGAGCGGGGGCGCGATCAGGCGGCGGACCGTCCCCATGGGGAGACGCGCCGGCGGTGGGACGACCGGATAGATCGGCACGCGCGGCTCGGCGAGCGCCGCCTCGGCGAGCAGGCTCCCCACGGTCTCGTTGCCGTCGGTGAAGAGGAGGAGCGCGGCCTGCTGGTCGTCCGGGCAGAGGGCCGCCGCGCGGGCGAGGGCGGCGGCAAGGTCGGTCTCGTCGGGCTCGAGGTCGTCCAGATCGCCGCCGGGCACGAGCGCGTCGAGCCGCGCACGGCCCGCGACCGGGCGCGCCAGCACGCGCGTGCGTCCCGCGAAGGCGACGGCGCCGATCGCGTCGCGGGCGCCGAGGGCGGGCACGAGCCGCGCCAGGAA
>JBKPBB010000432.1:0-3405 GCA_046744245.1 Thermodesulfobacteriota bacterium | reverse complement strand
GACGGCGGCCTCGTCGCCACCGCCCGCGCGCACACACCGCGCACTGCCGTGCGCGCGCGGAGTCCTTGGTAGACGTGGGTTTTCTTGACACCCGCATGTGGGGTGCCGTAAGTTCGCGCCGCTTCCCCAACCCCCCAGGAGGTGCTGATGACGAAGGCGCAATTGGTGGCGAAGCTCGCCGAAGGCACCGGGGCGAGCCGAAAACACATCGATCAGGTCCTCGCGTCGATGATCGATACCGTGGTCAAGACCGTGAAGAAGGGCGAGTCGGTCAAGATCCCGGGTCTCGGCATCTTCCGCCTGCGCAAGATGAAGGCGCGCACGGGGCGCAACCCGCAGACCGGCGAGCCGATCAATATCCCGGCGCGCAAGAAGGTCGGCTTCTCGGTCGCCAAGACCTTCAAGGAGATGGTGCTCGGCAACAGCAAGAAGTAGCTATGCAGCGCCGGTCCAGGCGACCGGCAGGAGGTGGCCATGAGACCCGAACCGCTCTTCCTGGCGTCCGCGTTGGCGTTGCTCGGTGGCTGCGCGACCCTGCTGCACGGGCCGTATCAAGAGGTCGACCTCGAAACGAATCCTCCGGGCGCGACGGCCACGGTGGTGCCGACCCTGTCCGAGCGCGGAACGAACTTCCTCGACAGGACCAAGCAGTACACCGTCACCACGCCGGCCACCCTCCGGCTGCGCCGCGACAATACCTATCGCGTCGACATCCAGAAGTCCGGCTACAAGCTGTCCACGACCAAGATCGTCAGCAGCTACGACTGGGTCAACGCGCCGGTCGCGTGCGGGCCGTGCGAGCTGGTGGGCGACCTGCCCACCTACGACCTCAAGGGGAAGGCGCTGCCGCTGCGCTTCCTGGAGGGCGCCTTCTACGAGTACCCGCGCGGCTTCGTGGCCGCGTGGGGGAAGGGGCTGCGTGTCTTGAGCCCCGAGGCGCTGCTGGGCAATGCGTTCAAGCTCCGGCCCCAGGGCGGCGGCTTCTTCACCGACTGGCACGGGCTCGGCACGCCGAAGGTCGAGGCCACGCTCGAGCCGGCGGGCTAAGAGCCTGCTCGGGGAGGGCTCATGAGCCACCCCCGGGCTCGTGCCGGGGCTTGCCGAGCCCCGTGCTCCTGCCGTAGGCGTGACCAGTGCGCGACGGGGGCGGCGACCATGCTCGACGCGGCGCGGCGGCCGGCGTGGCGCCGCTCGACTTCTTCACCGTCGTCGACACCCAGCGGGCGCTGCGCCGCTTCCGCCCGGAGCCCGTGCCCGACGCGGCGGTCCGCCGCATCCTCTCGGCCGCCACCCGCGCGCCCTCGGCGCGCGGCGCCGAGCCGTGGTTCTTCGTCGTCGTGCGCGAGACGGCGACGCGCGCGGCGATCGCCACCCGCTACCGCGGAGCCTGGGAGGCGGGCGAGCGCGTCACGGCCGCGACCGACGCCGACCGCGACCTGCGCGGCCGCCCGCACTACGCGCGCATGATGCGCGCGGCGCGCGAGCTGGCGGCCGATCTCGCCGCGGCCCCCGTGCTGATCGTCTGCTGCCTCGATCACCGTCAGCTCGGGCCGATCGCCGGACCCGACGGCACGCTCCTCTCGCCCGTCGCCGCCTACGCCTCGATCCTCCCCGCGGTGCAGAACCTGCTCCTCGCCGCGCGCGCGCTCGGCCTCGGCACGACGCTGACCACGCTCCACAAGAGCTTCGAGGGCGACGTGAAGGCGCTGCTCGACGTGCCGGCCGCGGTCGAGGTGGTCGCGATCGTGCCGCTCGGCCATCCCGCCGACCGCTTCGGGCCGACACGGCGGAAGCCGGTGGCGGAGGTCGCGTTCCGCGAGCGGTGGGGGAAGCCCTTCGTCGCCGACGGCGGCGGCGGCGCTTGACCGCGACCCCCCGCGGTTCGCTATGGTGCGCTCGTATGCCCGCCACACGGGCGATCAGCGAAGGGCTGTTCGTGAGCGCGGGCGACGGACCGCGCCTCCTCGCCGCGCGCTGCGTGGCCTGCGGCAAGCTCTGCTTCCCGGCCGCGCCGGTCTGCCCGTACTGCGGCGCGGACGGCGCGCGCGAGACGCGCGTCGGACCCGCGGCGCGGCTCTACCTCTACACCGCCGTCCTCTCGCGCCCGCCCGGCTACCGCGGCGAGGTACCGTACGGCTTCGGTGTCGTCGAGCTGGAGGGCGGGCTGCGCGTCATCGCGCGGCTCACCGAGTCGCGTCTCGAGCGCCTGCGGCCCGGGCTCGCGCTCAGCCTGGTCGTCGAGCCGCTCTTCACCGACGATGACGGCACGGCCGTCCTCTCCTACGCCTTTCGTCCCGAGGAGGCATGAGGCCGGTCTACGTGGCCGGCGTCGGCCTCCATCCCTTCGGCCGCTTCGCGGAGAAGAGCCTCACCGCGCTCGGCATGCACGCCGTGCGCGAGGCGCTCGCCGACGCCCGGGTCGTGCGGGGCGCCTTCCGGGCCGCCTTCTGCGGCACCGTGTACGGCGGCGTGGCGGCCGGCCACAAGGTGCTGACCGCCCTCGGGCTCGCGGGTGTGCCGATCGTGAACGTCGAGGCGGGCTGCGCGAGCGGCGGCGCGGCGCTCGCCCTCGGTGCGGCCGCGGTGGCGAGCGGGCGCCACGATTGCGTGCTCGTCTTCGGGCTCGAGAAGATGCCGCGCGGCATCATCCGCTCGAGCTTCTTCGAGCCGTGGCGCGAGGAAGCGGGGCTCGCCGCCACGCCCGCCTACTTCGCGCTCCGCGCCCAGCGCCTGATGCGCGAGAGCGACGTCCGGCTCGAGGACCTGGCGCGCGTGTCGGCCACGAACCACCGCCACGGGGTCGCGAACCCGCACGCCATGTACCGCAAGGCGCTCTCGGTGGAGGAGATCCTGGCCTCGCCGGTCGTGTGCGAGCCGCTCCGGCTGCTCATGCTGTGCGCGCCGAACGAGGGCGCCGCGGCCGTCGTGCTCTCGGCGCGGCCGACGCCGGTGCGCGTCGCCGCCGCGGCGCTCCGCTCGCACCACGCCGGCTCGGTGCTGGGCGAGCACACGCCCCTCTCCGGCCTGGCCGACGACGGCGTCCCGACGCCGACCGAGATGGCCGCCGCCGATGCCTGGGCCGAGGCCGGCCTCGGCCCCGCGGATCTCCACCTGGTCGAGCTGCAGGACACGGACGCCGCGCGCGCGATCCTCTCCGCCGAGGAGCTGGGCCTGTGCGCGAAACGCGCCGGCGGCCGCTGGGTGCGCGACGGGGGCGGCGAGATGTCCTCGCGGCTGCCGGTCAACCCCTCGGGCGGTCTCCTCTCCAAGGGCGAGCCGCTGGGCGCCTCGGCCCTCGGCCAGGTCGTCGAGCTCACCTGGCAGCTGCGCGGCGCGGCCGGCCCGCGCCAGGTGCCCGGCGCGCGCGTCGCGCTCGCGCACACGGTGGGCCGCGGCGCGAACGCC
>JBKPBB010000082.1:0-7703 GCA_046744245.1 Thermodesulfobacteriota bacterium | reverse complement strand
GGCGAGCTCCCGGCGCTGCGCCGCGCGCTCACGCGGGCGCTGCGCGCCTTCGAGCGCGAGCGCCGGCGCGAGGGCGCCCACCTGCGGCGCGACATGCTCGCCCGCGTCGCCTCGCTCAAGCGCGCGACGGCGGCCATCCGCCGCCGGCTGCCGCGCGCCCTGGCCGCGCTGCGCAGCCAGGTCGAGGAGCGCCTGGTGCGCCTGGTGGGCGGCGCCGAGCTCGATCGCGGCCGGGTGGCCCAGGAGGTCGCCGTGCTCGCCGACCGGAGCGACGTGACCGAGGAGCTGGTACGCCTCGAAGCGCACCTGGGCGCGCTCGCCACGACGCTCGGCGAGCGCGGCCCGGTCGGCAAGCGGATCGAGTTCCTGCTCCAGGAGATCCAGCGCGAGCTCAATACCACCGGCGCCAAGGCGGGTGACCGCGAGATCACGGACCTGGTGCTCGGCGAGAAGGCGGAGGTGGAGAAGCTCCGCGAGCAGGTGCAGAACGTCGAGTGATGCCGCTAGACGCAGTGCGAGAAGGCGAAATCCCGACGACCCGGCTGGGCTCGACCAATGCATCGACGACGCGCAGGTGCGGGCCGGACGACGCGCGCGAGAGGCCCGTCCGGGAGCTCCCCGCTCCTCCGCGCTCCGCACCCGCCGCCGGATGCAGAGGCGCGGACGACGCGGCTATAATGGCCGCGTGCTGATCACGATCTCCGGCCTGCCCGGCAGCGGCAAGACGACGGTCGCGCGCCTGGTCGCGCAGGAGCTCGGCCTGGAGCACGTCTACGCGGGCGACCTCTTTCGCCGGCAGGCCGAGGCTGCCGGGCTGACGCTCGAGGAGTACGCCCGCCGCGCCGAGACCGATCACTCGATCGACCGGCGCCTCGACGACGCGATGCGGGCGCGCGCGCGGCGGGGCGACGCGGTGCTCGAGGGCCGGCTCGCCGCCATCGTGGCCGAGGAGGCGGGCGTGCGCGCGCTCCGCGTCTTCCTGGACGCCCCCGAGCCCGTGCGCGCCGCACGCATCGCCGGGCGCGAGGGCGGCGACGCGGCCGAGCGGCTCCGGCAGATCCAGGCGCGGGAGGCCTCGGACGCGCGCCGCTACCGCGAGATCTACGGCGTCGACTACCACGATCCCCAGCGCTACGACCTCGTGCTGCACACCGGCGGCCGCTCGCCCGAGGAGCTGGCGGCCGAGATCGTGGCGCGCGCGCGGCGGGCGCCATGACCATCGGCGAGCTCGTCGAGCGCGTCCGCGCCTACACGCCGACCGCCCCCGTGGACGTGATCCAGCGCGCCTACGAGTTCTCGGCGAGCGTCCACAAGGGCCAGCGGCGCGCCTCGGGCGAGCCGTACCTGACCCACCCCCTGCAGGTGGCGGGCATCATCGCGGATCTCCGCCTCGACGTGCCGAGCGTCGCCACCGGGCTGCTGCACGACACGGTCGAGGACACGCTCGCCACGCTCGCCCAGATCGAGCAGCACTTCGGCACCGAGATCGCGGGCCTGGTCGACGGGGTCACCAAGATCGGCCAGATCAACTTCACCTCGCGCGAGGAGAAGCAGGCGGAGAACTTCCGCAAGATGCTGCTCGCCATGGCGCGCGACATCCGCGTCATCCTGATCAAGCTCGCCGACCGCACGCACAACATGCGGACCCTCGGCCACCTGGCGCCGGAGCGGCAGGTGGACATCGCCCAGGAGACGCTCGACATCTACGCGCCGCTCGCGCACCGCCTCGGCATCTACTGGATCAAGTCGGACCTGGAGGACAACGCGCTGCGCTTCCTCCACCCCGAGGTCTACTACCAGCTGAAGCGCAGCGTCGCGAAGCGCAAGGCCGAGCGCGAGAAGTACATCAAGGAGATCCTCTCGGCCCTCTTGAAGAAGCTCGCCGAGTCCGAGATCGAGGCCGAGGTGACCGGCCGCCCCAAGCACTTCTACTCGATCTACCAGAAGATGCAGGCGCAGAACCTGCTCTACGACCAGATCTACGACCTGGTCGCCTTCCGCGTCGTGGTCGACACGGTGGGAGAGTGCTACGAGGCGCTCGGCGTGGTGCACGCCAACTGGAAGCCGGTGCCGGGGCGCTTCAAGGACTACATCGCGCTCCCCAAGGCGAACGGCTACCAGTCGCTGCACACGACCCTGATCGGCCCCTACGGCGAGCGCATGGAGATCCAGATCCGCACCCGCGACATGCACCGCGTGGCCGAGTACGGCGTGGCCGCGCACTGGCGCTACAAGAAGCCGGGCAGCGCCGAGGGCGGCGATGGGCAGCGCTTCGCCTGGCTCCGCCAGATGCTCGAGTGGCAGCAGCAGCTCCAGGATCCCCAGGAGTTCCTCCGCTCGGTGAAGGAGGACCTGTTCAGCGAGGAGGTCTTCGCCTTCACGCCCCAGGGGGACCTGCTCGCCTTCCCGCTCGGCTCGACCGTCATCGACTTCGCCTACCGCATCCACTCCGAGGTCGGGCACCACTGCGCCGGGGCGCGCGTCAACGGGAAGATCGTGCCGCTCCGCTACCAGCTGCAGAGCGGCGACACGGTCGAGATCGTCACCACCGGCAACCAGCAGCCGTCGAAGGACTGGCTCAAGCTGGTGAAGACGCCGCGTGCGAAGGCGCGCATCCGCGCCTGGGTGAAGGCGCAGCAGTCGAGCCGTTCGGTGGCCGTGGGGCGCGAGATCCTGGAGCGCGACCTCGGCCGCCACCAGCTGAACCTGGCGAAGCTGCGCAGCGACGGCACGCTCCGCCGCGTGGCCGAGGAGCTCGGGCAGAAGGACGAGGACACGCTGCTCGCCGGCGTCGGCTACGGGAAGGTGACGGCGCAGCAGGTGCTCGGGAAGATCCTCTCCCCCGAGGAGCTCGAGCGCCGGCGCGAGAAGGGCGAGGGCCGCCTCCAGCGCCTGCTCAGGATGGTGAGCCGCCAGACGAAGAGCGGCGTCCAGGTCTCGGGCGTGGAGGACATGCTGGTGCGCTTCGGGAAGTGCTGCAGCCCGCTTCCCGGCGAGCGCATCACCGGCTTCATCACGCGCGGGCGGGGCGTGACGGTGCACGCGCTCGATTGCCCGAAGGTGCTCGAGAGCGACCCGCAGCGGCGCATCGACGTGCAGTGGGATGACGGGAAGGGGACGCCCCGCCCGGTGCGCGTCGAGGTCACGTGCATCGACCAGCCCGGGCTTCTCGCCGCCATGTCGAAGGCGATCAGCTCCGCCGGCATCAACATCACCCGCGCTCAGGTGCACGCCCTCGGCGACCGCAAGGCGCAGAACGTCTTCGAGCTGATGGTGGCCAGCGCCGACGAGCTGAACCGCGTGATGCGGAGCCTCGGCCGCGTGCGCGGCGTGATGAAGGTGGCGCGGGTGCGCACGTGAGCCGGATCGCGAGCGACGGCGCGCCCCGCGCCCTGGGGCCCTACGCGCAGGCGGTGGTGGCGGGCGACCTCGTCTTCTGCTCGGGGCAGGTGGGCCTCGATCCGGCGAGCGGCGCGCTCGTGTCGGGCGGGATCGCGGCGGAGACGGCACGCGCGCTGGAGAACCTGGCGGCGGTGCTGCGGGCGGCCGGGCTCGGCCTCGCGGACGTGGTCAAGACGACGGTGTATCTGACGGACCTCGCCGAATTCGCGGCCATGAACGAGGTGTACGGGCGCTACCTCCCGGCGCCACACCCGGCGCGCGCGACCGTGCAGGTGGCGAAGCTGCCGGCGGCGGCGCGGGTCGAGATCGAGGCGGTGGCGGCGCGGGGGCGGGCCGTCGGGCGGCTGTCCTGAGACGTGTCCTGAGACTCTGCCATATCCGGCGGGAGTCCTAAGACCGCGCACAGACGCAAGATTCGTGCGCCGCTGCGCCGCGTCGTGGCGGCGACGCGCCGGTCATTCGTGCTTCCCTCCGGTATGGTTCTTGGGTACATTCCGGCCCCCATGCGCCACTCGAGACAGCCGACGACGGCCGTCCTGCCCTTGCTGTTGCTCGGCCTGGTGGTCGCGACGCCCGCCTCGGCCAAGCTGAGGCCGATCAAGCTGACAGCCCAAGCCGGCCGGGTGAAGAAGGGGACGGAGAAGCAGACCTGCTTCCCCATCGACTTCCCGCGCCACCGCGAGGTGGACGTCGACCACGTGCAGATCTTCGTGCACGGTGGGAGTCACCACGTCCATCTCTACCGGCCGACGGCCGGGCCGGTGGAGTACCCGAATCCCGACAAGACCTACTCGCCCGCGGGTCCCCATAATCGGAGGCCGCGCGACTGTGCGTTCGCCATCGACTTCTCGCATTGGGAGCTGGTCGCGGCGACCCAGAGCGCCAACCTCAACTGGCAGCTCCATCCCGGCGTCGGCATCCACTTCCTCCCGCACCAGCCGCTGCTCATCCAGACGCACTTCGTCAACACCGGCTTCGGTTCCGCGGATCTCGCCGTCAAAGGAAGGGCGCGCGCCAAGATGCTCCTCTACCCGATGAATCCGGGGGCGGTCACCGCGCACGGCGGCGCGCTCTTCGCGCAGGATCGGACGGTCCTCGTCCCCCCGGGTCTCTCGACCCGGTCGAGCACCTGCGCGCTCACCGGACCGACCTCGGACAACCGGCCCATGACGGTGATGGCGCTCACCGGTCACTACCACTTCCGCGGGGTCAAGTTCGAGGTGTGGAAGATCCTCGTCGACGGAACGCAGGGCCCCCTGGTCTACGAGAACGTGGGGTACAGCGACCCGAAGTTCCAGCAGTACTCGCTGGACGATACCAGGTCACCGCTAGAGGGCGGGAAGCTGGAACTCCAGCCGGGCGAGGGCCTCGAGTGGGCCTGCACCTGGCAGAACGACAGCACCGAGACGTTCCCGTTCGGCCCCAACACCCAGATGAACGAGCACTGCAACCTGTTCGGGTTCTACTACCCGACCGACGACCCGCTCGAGGCGATCGACTGCGTGCACAAGGAGGACGGGTCCGAAGTTCGCATCCTCGCGCAGTAGCCCGATGCGTCTCGACCGCATAGCCGAGGTCCGTTGGCGGAAGGTTGCTCGCATGACCCCCCGTCCGTTCGCGTGCGCGGCTTTTGCGGGCGCGATCGTGCTGCAGCCCGTCGCGACGCCGGCGCAGACGGGCCCTTTCATGCGCTTTCGCGGCGGCGGGCCGCCGAAGACCGACTGCATGCTCGTGACGGACGTCGCCGGCGTCCCCCGTGGCCGGGTCGCACGCTGCACCGACGGCGATCCCACCTGCGACGGGGACGGCCGGGCCGACGGCACCTGCCTGTTCGCGGTGCACGTCTGCCTCGACGCGCCCGACCCGGGCGAACCGCGCTGCCATGCCGACGCCGTGACTGGCGCGCAGGCGTGGTCGCCGGCGCCGGGCTTCGCGGGGCTCGTCGCTGCCCTCGAGGGGCTGCCCATGCCGGTCGCGACACCCGACACGTGCACGCCCACGGTCGGCGTGCCGCTCGCGCGCCACGGCACGCGTCGGGCGCGCGCCACGCTGCGCGCGAGCGTGTCGATGGCTTCGGGCGGCGACGCCCGCGACCGTCTGACCTTCATCTGCGAGCATCCGCCGGGTGCAACCGCAACCTTCACGACACTTCAACGCAAGATCTTCACGCCGAGCTGCGCCACCCTCTCCTGTCACGGCGCCGGGAACGCCGGTGGCATGACGCTGGCCGCCGGCGCGGCCTACGCGAACCTGGTCGGCGTCCCGCCCTCCAATGGCGCGGCGCTGGCCGCCGGCCTGCTCCGCGTCGCGCCCGGCGATCCCGACCGCAGCTTCCTTCTCTGGAAGCTCGAGGGCACCCTCGGCCCCGACGAGGGACAGTCGATGCCACGCGTCGGCTCGCAGCTCCCCCCGACGCTCATCGATCTCGTGCGGCGATGGATCGCCGCCGGCGCGCCCGCCGACGCCTCCTTTTAGCCGACCCGAGACCTTTTAGCCGACCCGAGACCTTGTCTCGGGTCGGGGACGGACAGCGAGAGTTCCGCCCGGTGGAATGCGCCGCGGCACGGCGTGTGCCCAATCCGCGAACGCCACACGCTCGCGTCCTACCGACCCGAGACAAGGTCTCGGGTCGATCTAGGGGCAGCCTTCGGCACGCGCCCCGAGCGCACGCAGCGGGTGCAGACGAGGAGCCGCTTCCCGCCGCCGCCCACCGCGGCGTGCACCTGCTGGAGGTTCGGCCGCCAGAGCCGCTTCGTCTTGTTGTTGGCGTGGCTCACGTTGTGGCCGACCGAGCGCTGCTTGCCGCAGATGTCGCACGCGCGCGCCATGGGCCCGCGTGGGTAGCACGCCGCCGGAGACGTTGCAATGCAGCTGGCCCGAGTGTATGGGTGGCGCGCTTCGCGTCGCGCGCTGGACCATAGCTGGGAGGGCGACGCGTTATCCACGGCGGGTGAGGTGCGGGGGGGCGCAGGGTCCGCCTCAATCCCCCGTTTTTCCGGGCGGGATACGGGTAAGGCGTGACGTCGGTTGGCGGCTTGCGCGCTGCAAGACTGGTAAGCTGTTTTGCGGCCGACTCACTTTCGAGGAGCGAGGTCTAGCGAGGTCTGCAGAGTGGTGGCGCTGTGGTGGGGACAAGCCGGAGCGGCCTCACGGGCTCGAGGTGCTGCGTTTGGGCGTCCCCGCTGACCGGGGTCGCGGCGGGCAGCCGAGGCGCTCGGCCCTCACGCCGAGATCCTCAGATGCACGCCCGGTCGCGTTTGCGCCGGCCGTGCAAGGGAGCGAGCTGACATGAGAAGCAACGGACGCTCCGGCGGCGCGGACGCCGCTGGTTCCAAGGCTGCATCGCTTCGCTCCGCCGGACCCCTGCGGCCGCCGGCACGTGGGAAGGGGTACGGCCAGCAGCCCAACGACCAGGTGGACGAGGGCAAGCTGCTCGAGGTGCTGACGGCGCTCAGGCGCGGAAACTTCGCGCCCCGGCTCCCGGTCAAGTGGACGGGGGTGGGTGGCAAGGTAGCGGACACCGTCAACGAGATCATGGAGTCGAACCAGCGCCTGGTCCGCGAGCTCGAGCGGCTGGCCCGACTGGTCGGCAAGGAAGGCAAGATCACCCACCGCGTGACGGTCGGGGACTTCACCGGCCTCTGGGCGTCGTCGATCGAGTCCGTGAACACGCTGGTGGGCGACCTGGTCCATCCCACGAGCGAGATGGCTCGGGTCATCGGCGCGGTCGCCAAGGGCGATCTGACCCAGACCATGGCGCTCGACTTCGACGGACGCTCGCTGCAGGGCGAGTTCCTGCGCAGCGCCAAGACCGTCAACCGGATGGTCGAGCAGCTTGGCGCCTTCTCCTCCGAGGTGACGCGCGTCGTGCGCGAGGTGGGCACGGAGGGCAAGCTCGGCGGGCAGGCCAAGGTCGAAGGCGTGGCCGGCACGTGGAGGGACCTGACCGAGAGCGTGAACTTCATGGCCGCCAACTTGACTGGCCAGGTCCGCAACATCGCCGAGGTGACGACCGCGGTCGCGAGCGGCGACCTCTCGAAGAAGATCACGGTCGACGTGAAGGGCGAGATCCTCGAGCTCAAGAACACCATCAACACGATGGTCGATCAGCTCCGCTCCTTCGCCTCCGAGGTGACGCGCGTGGCGCGCGAGGTGGGGACGGAGGGCAAGCTCGGCGGCCAGGCCGACGTGCGGGGCGTCGCCGGCACCTGGAAGGACCTGACCGACAGCGTGAACTTCCTGTCTCTTATACACATCTGACGCTGCCGACGAGTGCTGTGGCGGGGGGGGGGGGGGGGGGG
>JBKPBB010000353.1:0-2570 GCA_046744245.1 Thermodesulfobacteriota bacterium | reverse complement strand
GGCCTGCGCGTGCTGGGCGTCGCCGCGGCGCTCTTCCGAGCGCCCGCGCGCCCGCCCGAGCAGCACGACTTCGTCGTCGACTTCCTCGGCCTCGGCGGCCTCTCGGATCCGATCCGCTCCACCGCGCCGGGATCGGTCGCGGAGTGCTACCGTGCCGGCATCCGAACCGTGATGATCACCGGAGACTACCCGGGCACGGCGCGGAACATCGCCGCGCGGATCGGCCTCATCCCGCGCGACGCGGTGGTGACCGGCGTCGAGCTCGACGGCATGGACGACGCCGAGCTCGCGCGCCGCATCCCGGGCGTCAACGTCTTCGCGCGCGTCGTCCCCGAGCAGAAGCTCCGCCTCGTGCGCGCGCTCCGGGCTCACGGCGACGTGGTCGCCATGACCGGCGACGGCGTGAACGACGCGCCCGCGCTCAAGGCGGCGGACATCGGCGTCGCCATGGGTGCGCGCGGCAGCGACGTGGCCCGCGAGGCCGCCGACCTCGTGGTGCTGGACGACGACTTCTCGTCGATCGCCCAGGCGATCCGCCTCGGGCGACGTGTCTACGACAACATCAAGAAGGGCATGGCCTACGTGATCGCGGTCCACGTGCCCATCGCGGGGCTCGCGCTCATTCCGGTGCTGCTCGGCTGGCCCCTCGTCCTCCTCCCCGTCCACATCGTCTTCCTCGAGCTGATCATCGACCCGGCGTGCTCGATCGTCTTCGAGGCGGAGCCGGAGGAGGCGGACGTGATGCACCGCCCGCCCCGCGACCCGCACGAGCCGCTCTTCGGGCGCCCTGCGATCGGGGTGGCCCTGCTCCAGGGCCTGCTCGCGCTGCTCGCGGCGTCCGGCGTGCTCGCGCTCGCGCTCCGCGCCGGCTACGGCGAGGAGCGGGTGCGCGCCCTCGCCTTCTCGACGCTCCTTCTGACGAATCTCGGGCTCATCCTCACCAACCGCTCCACCTCGCGCAATGCGCTGGCGACCCTCCGCGTGCGCAACCCGGCCCTCTGGTGGGTCGGCGGCGGCGCGCTCGCGGTGCTGCTCTCGAGCCTCGTCTTCGCGCCGCTGCGGGCCGTCTTCCACTTTGCCACGCCGTCGGCCGGCGATCTGGCTCTGCTGCTGGCAGCCGCGGCCGTCGCCCTCCTTGGCTTCGAGACGCTGAAGTGGGTCGCGCGGCGTGGCGAGCGTCCGCGCGGGAGCCGCCTCCTGCGGCGAGCGCTCGTCCTGATCGCGCTCCTCCTGCTGCCCGGACCCGGGCGTGCACACGCCGGACCACCCGCCGGCGAGCTGCTCTACCAGCGCTACTGCGCCTCCTGTCACGGGCTCCGTGGCCGCGGCGACGGGCCTGCCGCGGTCGCACTCGCTCCCCGCCCGACGGATCTCACGCGGCTGGAGTCGACGCTCCCCGAGCTCATGCGGCAGATCGATGGCCGGCGCACGATCCGCGCGCACGGCACGGCCGAGATGCCGGTGTGGGGAGAGGTCTTCGAGCAGTCGCTGATCCGCGAGCCACACAAGCGTCGGACCGCACTGCTCCAGGTCAAGGTGCTCGCCGAGTACGTCCACGGGCTCGGCCGGGAGAAGAGCGAGTAGCAGCGCGCCCGCGACTGCGTCGATCAGGCCCGGTCCACGGTCAAGAGCGTCACCGGCTCGTCGAAGCCCTTCAGCAATCGCTTGCCGGCAGGCGCAAACCGCAGGCCGGCGGAATCCGCCTGGGCGGCGACCTCCGGCGTGACGAGCAGCTCTCTCGGCACGGCGAGCTCCGCCAGCCGCGCGGCGAGATTGACGATCGGTCCGTAGTAGTCACCACCGCGGACCAGCAGATCGCCCGTCGCGAGCCCGCCGCGCGGCGTGATCGACGGGTCGCCGGCGAACCGCTCCACGAGAGTGAGGGCGATGTCGCAGCCAGCCGCTGCCGTCACGGTCACGAACATCGCCTCGTCGCCGATGAGCTTCACGACCCGACCGCCCCGCACCGTCGCCACCTCGTGCGCCGTGTCCTCGAAGCGATCGACCAGCACCGCGAGCTCGGCCGCCGTCATGCGGCGCGACAGCGTCGTGAAGCCGACCAGGTCGACGAATCCCACGGTCAGATGCCCGGTATCGCTCGAGAGGCCCCGGCGTGCCGCGCGAAAACGCTGGATGGCGGTCTCCATGTGCGCCCGGAAGAAACCCGCCATGGCGCTCGGCACCACCCCGAGGCTCTCGATGGCCCGGAGGTTCGCTTCGGCAAGCGCCAGCTCGCTCGCCCCCGCCTCGCGGATCGGTCCCTCGACATTCACCGAGAAGAGCGAGACGGCCGCCTCGGCGATACGTGCCAGCGACGAGCCCATGACGCGCGTGAAGCGGCGCACCGGAACCTCGCCAAATTGCGCCGCTCCGATCACGAAGGCCGAATACGTCGCGCTGTCGTCGTCGCTGAAGGCGGGCTCGTCCGGTTCGAGCGGCGGAAGACCCGCCGCCAGGCGGATCGCCTCCACCTGCCCGGGAGCGATGCCGATCCGCGCGGCTATCTCGGCGAGCGTCAAGCGCCGCCCCGGACGAAGTGCCACATCCGCCGCGAGCGCCGACAGCAATCC
>JBKPBB010000306.1:0-9911 GCA_046744245.1 Thermodesulfobacteriota bacterium | reverse complement strand
GGCTCGATGCGTGGCGGCGCGCCGGTGCCCGCGCGCGACAGGAAGCGGAGCGCGAGCGCGCGCGGCGCGCCGGCGCCTACCTGGGCGACGCGGCGGCCGAGGTCGCGGCCGCGTTCGTCGAGGGGTTCCAGCTCGCGGGCTACCGCTTCGCGGGCTACCTCTCGGACCCCGAGCGTCGGCCGCGCGTGCAGGCGCTCACGCTCGTGGGCGAAGGGAAGCAGCTCGGCGCGCCGCTCGCCGCCACAGGCGCCGTCGTGCAGGAGATCTTCCGTGCCCGGGACCTCGTGAACGAGCCGGCTTCGGTCGCCACGCCGCGCTTCCTGGCGGAGCGCGTTGCGGCGCTCGCGCGCGACATCCGCGGCCTCGAGGCCGAGGCATGGGCGCCGAAGCGCATCGCCAGCGAAGGGCTCACCGGCCTGCTGGCGGTGGCGCGTGGCAGCCGCGAGGAGCCGCGCTTCATCCGGCTCCGCTGGGCGGGCCCCGGCGCGCGCCGGCGCGTGATCCTGGTCGGCAAGGGGATCACCTTCGACTCCGGCGGGCTCTCGCTCAAGCCCCCCAAGTCGATGGAGACCATGAAGTACGACATGGCGGGCGGCGCCGCGGTGATCGGCGCGGTGGCCGCCGCCGCGCGCCTCGGCCTGCCCGTCGATGTGACCGCGTTCGTGCCCGCCACCGAGAACCTCCCCGGCGGCCAGGCGCAGAAGCCGGGCGACGTCATCCGCTTCCTCAACGGCAAGACGGTGGAGGTGCTCAACACCGACGCCGAGGGCCGGCTCGTCCTGGCCGACGCGCTCGCCCTCGCCTCGCGCGAGAAGCCCGACGCCGTGATCGACCTGGCGACGCTCACCGGCTCGTGCCGCGCAGCGCTCGGTACGCTCTTCGCCGGCGTGATGGGCAACGACGAGCGGCTGGTGGCGAAGCTCATCGAGGCCGGCCGTGCCGCGAGCGAGCCGCTCTGGCAGCTTCCGCTCGTGCGCGAGTACCGGGAGGACCTGAAGAGCCCGATCGCCGACTTGAAGAACGTGGGCGGGGAGGCCGGCGCGATCACGGCGGGCCTCTTCCTCGAGGAGTTCGTGGACGGCGTGCCGTGGGCGCACCTCGACATCGCCGGCCCTGCCTTCACGGAGAAGGACCTGCTGCACGCTCCGCGGGGCGGGACGGGGTTCGGGGTGCGGCTGCTGGTGCGCTATCTCTCCGACCTGGGGTAGCGCTCGGCCACGAAGCGCTCCGCCTCCTCCCGCGTCCCCACCTGGCCCTCGAGCTGGGCTTCCTCGAGGGCGGCGAGGATCTCGCCGAAGCGCGGGCCCGGGGCGTAGCCGAGGGCGATCAGGTCGCGGCCGCCGAGGAGGCGCGGCGGCCGGATGTTCTCGTCGGCCGCCAGCTCCGCCCGGCGGCGCTCGCAGAACTCGACGTAACGGAGGTCGCGGTTCGAGGCGAGCGCGTCGATGCGCGCGAGCGCGAGCAGCTCGTCGAAGCCCGCCTCGCGCAGCATCTTCTTGAGGGTCGAGAGGCGCATCTCGGGCGCCTGCACGAGGCGGAGGTGGTTGCGCACCAGGTAGGCGACGCGCTCCCAGACGCCGCGGCTCCGCCGCAGGCGTTGGCAGATCGCGACCGCCATGTCGGCGCCGACGGCGGCATGGCCGTAGAAGGTGATCCGGCCATCGTCCTGCAGCGCAGCGCAGGGAGGCTTCGCCACGTCGTGGAGCAGCGCGCCGAGCGCGAGCGTCTCGGAGACGCCCGCCGGGAGCTGCTCCAGGACCAGCATGGTGTGCACGAACACGTCGCCCTCGGGGTGGAAGTCGGGCGACTGGGCGACGCCGGCCATGCCTGCCACCTCGGGCAGGACGGCAGCGAGGAGCCCCGTGTCGGCGAGCAGCTCGAAGCCCGGCCGCGCGCCGCCCTCGGTCAGGATGCGAACCATCTCGTCCCCGATGCGCTCGGCCGCGATGTCGGTGACGGTCGGCGCCGCGGCCGCGATCGCGGCGCGCGTCGCGGGCTCGATCGTGAAGCCGAGGCGGGCGGCGAAGCGGACGGCGCGCAGCAGGCGCAGGCGGTCCTCGGCGATCCGCGCGTGTGCGTCGCCGATCGCGCGGATGATGCCGGCGCGCAGGTCCGCCTGCCCGCCGACGAAGTCGACGATCTCGCCCCCGAGGGGGTCGAGGAAGAGCCCGTTGATGGTGAAGTCCCGGCGCTCGGCATCCTCGCGCGCCGAGACGAAGCGGACGCGCGTCGGCCGGCGGCCGTCCACGTAGGCGTCGTCGGAGCGGAAGGTCGCCACCTCGAACGCAACCCCGTCCTCGACCACCAGGATGACGCCGAACTGCGCGCCCACCGGCACGGTGCGCCGGAAGAGCGAGCCCACGACCTCGGGCGGCGCGCTGGTGGCGACGTCGAAATCGAGCGGCTCGCGCCCGAGGAGCTGATCGCGCACGCACCCGCCCGCGAAGTACGCCTCGTGTCCCGCCTCGCGGAGCCGCCGCACGATGCCCGTGGCGAGTGCTCGCCGGTCGGCCATGGTCCGCAAAGCGTCGCACGGGGAGCGGGTGCCGGCAAACGGGCGGTGTTGCCCGGGGCGTTCCCCCGCCGGCCGCGGACGCGCGGGGGCCTGCGGAGGTCGCCACAGGGGCACCCCCGCCACCGCCGGCGGGCATCCTAAAGCGGGTATTCGAACAGCACCTTCACCGCCCCCGACTTACCCTGCTCGCCACAGGCGAGGAACGCGGCGCGCCACTCCTCCAGCGCAAATCGGTGGGTGAGGAGGGGCGTCACGTCGATCCGTCCGCTCGCCACCAGCGCGAGGTAGATCTCCATCGAATGGCGGCGCCGTCCCTCGAACTCCTCCACGCCGAAGGCGTTCGAGCCGATGATCGAGATCTCCTTGAAGTAGAGGGGTGTCCACTCGAAGCGGCGTGGCACCTCGACCCCGGTGACGACGATCGCGCCCCGCGCCGCGGCGATGCGGAGCCCCACCTCGAGCGTCTCGGGGAGGCCGACGGTGTCGTACACGACGTCGAGCCCGCTACCGTGGAGCCAGGGGAGCCCGTACCAGGGGGTCATGATCTGCGCGCCCGTTTCGGCGGCGACCCGCTCGACGATGTCGCGGGCCGGTGCGTGGGGCAGGACGGCCGCGGCGCCGAAGCGCTCCGCGAGCGCCCGCTGGTGCGCGAAGCGCGCGACCGCGAGCACGCGGGTCGCGGGGTAGAGGGCGCGCAGGATCGCGATGGCGAGCAGCCCGAGCGTCCCGCAGCCGTAGACGAGCGCGGTCGCGCCCGGGGCGGGCGGGCGCTTCAAGATGCCGTGCAGCGACACCGAGAACGGGTCGGCCAGCACGGCCTGCTCGTCGCTCACGCCGGCCGGGATCGGGATGCACATCGACTCGTGCGCCGGCACGAGGGGCGCGAAGCCACCCGTCGCCCGGCTGCTGTTGCCGGTGTGGATGCCGGGGGGCAGGATGCCGCGGGTGAAGTTCCGGCAGATGGAATACTGCCCCTCGGCGCACTCGGGACAGGGCGGCTGGATGCCGCGCGGGGCGCAGGAGAGCCAGGGGTTCAGCACCACCCGCTCGCCGGCCGTGCGCGTGCGCACCCCGGGCCCGACGCGCTCGATCGTGCCCACCACCTCGTGTCCCAGCACCTGGGGGAACGAGATCACCGCCGTCATCGGGTTGTCCATGCTGCCGTTCAGGAACATCTGCTTGTAGTCGCTGCCGCAGATGCCGCAGAGACGCGTGCGGATGGTGACCCAGTCGGGCGCCGGCAGCTCGGGCTCGGGCAGCTCGCGCAGCGTCGCAGGCGAGAACGGGCCGAAGAAGAAGCGCTTGTCGATCCGGCCGAGGAGGCTGGTCACCACCTGGCGCGGGACGCTCAGCTCGCACACGAGCGCGCGCATGGCGGGTACCAATCACGCCCTGCGCGCGGGAATCAAGCGGCTTGTCGGGCGGGGCCGCGCTCAGGCACCATGGCCGCCGTGGCCAGGTCCGAGGCTTCGAATCCGCGCCGCGCGATCCCCTCGGTCGAGCGCCTGCTCCAGGCCCCGGCGGGTGCGGTGCTCGCCGCCCGCTGGCGGCGCGAGCACGTGGTCGAGACGACGCGCGCCGTGCTGGAGGAGATCCGACGCGCCACCGGCGACGGGACCCCGGTGCCGCCCGAGGACGAGGTCCTGCGGCGGGTGGCGGTGCGCCTCGAGGCCGTCTCGGCGCCGCGCCTCGTGCGGGTCGTCAACGCGAGCGGCATCGTCCTGCACACGAACCTCGGCCGCGCCCCGCTCGCCGAGGAGGCGATCGCGGCGCTCGCGGGCGCGGCGCGCCACGCCGCGAACCTCGAGCTCGACCTGGTGACCGGCCGGCGCGGCGAGCGGGATGCCCTGGTCGAGGAGGACCTGCGCGCCTTGACCGGTGCGGAGGCTGCGCTGGTCGTCAACAACAACGCGGCGGCCGTGCTGCTGGCGCTCAACACGCTCGCCCCCGAGCGCGACGTGCTGGTCTCGCGCGGCGAGCTGGTCGAGATCGGCGGCTCGTTCCGCATCCCCGACGTGATGGCGAAGAGCGGGGCTCGGCTGCGCGAGGTCGGGACGACCAACCGCACCCACGCCGACGACTACCGCCGCGCCCTCGGCCCCTCGACCGCCCTCTTGCTGAAGGTGCACACCAGCAACTACCGCGTGGTCGGCTTCACCGCCGCCGTGGAGCTGGCCGAACTGGTGGCGATCGGCCGCGAGGCGGGCGTGCCGGTCATGGAGGATCTGGGGAGCGGCGCGCTGGTCGAGCTCGCGGCGTTCGGGCTCCCGCGCGAGCCGGTGGTGCGCGAGCGGATCGCGGCGGGCGCCGATCTGGTCACCTTCAGCGGCGACAAGCTCCTCGGCGGCCCGCAGGCCGGCATCGTGGTCGGCCGGCGCGAGCTGGTGGCGCGCCTGGCCACGAACCCCCTGCGCCGGGCGCTGCGGCCGGGCAAGCTCACGCTGGCCGCACTCGGGGCGACGCTCCGGCTCTATCGCGAGAGCCCCGACCTGGCGGCCGCCCTTCCCGCGCTGCGCTGGCTCACGCGCCCGCTCGCCGAGCTGGAGGCGGTGGGACGTGCCGCCGCGCCCCTGCTCGCGCGCCGGCTCGGCGAGGGCTACCGCGTCACGCTCGTGCCGTCCGAGTGCGAGGTCGGGAGCGGCGCCGTGCCCGCCCTCCCGCTCCCGAGCCGCGCGCTCGCGGTCGAGCACGCGGAGGTGAGCGCCGAGCGCATCGCCGCGCGCTTCCGCGCCGCGCGCCCGCCCGTCCTCGGCCGCATCCACGACGGCCGCTTCCTGCTCGACCTGCGCGGCATCTTCGACGCCGCCGAGCTCGCCGTCGACCTCTGACATGCCGCTCATCATCGGCACGGCCGGGCACATCGATCACGGCAAGACCTCGCTCATCCGCGCGCTCACGGGCCAGGACACCGACCGGCTGAAGGAGGAGAAGGAGCGCGGCATCTCGATCGATCTGGGCTTCGCCTATCTCGACGCGGACGGCGAGCGCGCCGGCATCGTCGACGTGCCCGGCCACGAGCGTTTCATCCGCAACATGCTGGCGGGCGCGCACGGCATCGACCTCGTGCTCTTCACGGTCGCGGCCGACGACGGCGTCATGCCGCAGACCGAGGAGCACCTCGACATCCTCCATTTGCTCGGCGTCCGGCGCGGCATCTTCGTGATCACCAAGACCGACCTGGTGGACGCCGCCCGTGTGGCGGCGGTGCGCGAGGAGATCGACAGCCTGACCCTCGACACGACGCTCGAGGGCGCGCCCATCGTGCCGGTCTCGACGCTCAGCGGCGCCGGCCTCGACGCGCTCCGCGCCGAGATCGCGGCTCAGCTCGGTCGGCCCCCCGGGCCGCCGCCGCCCGGCTACTTCCGCCTGCCGGTCGACCGCGCCTTCGTGATCCGCGGCCACGGCGTCGTGGTGACCGGGACCGCCATCGCGGGCGCGGTGCGCGAGGGCGACACGCTGCGGGTCCTGCCCGGCGGCGAGACGGCGCGCGTGCGCAGCCTCGAGGTGCACGGCGTGCACGTGCCGCGCGCCGAGCACGGCCAGCGCGTGGCGATCAACCTGGCCGGTGTGGAGCGCAGCGACCTCGGCCGCGGCCACGTGGTCTGCGACGAGCGCCTGGCGCGTCTGACGGCGCGCCTGGATGCGCGGGTCGAGATCCGCCCCGCGGCGAAGCTCCCGATCGCGAGCCACACGCGCGTCCGCTTCCACCTCGGCACGGCCGAGGTGATGGGCAAGCTCGTCCTGCTGGGCGGGCAGGGCGAGCTCTCCCCGCGGAGCGCCGGCTGGGCCCAGCTCGTGCTCGCCGAGCCCGTGCTCGCCATGCGCGGCGACCGCTTCATCCTGCGCGACGAGACGGCGCGGCGGACACTCGGGGGCGGGGTGGTGGTGAACCCCTTCGCCGACCGCCACCGTCGTGCGGAGACGGGCCTCGAGGAGCGCCTGGAGGTGCTGCGGGGCGGCGAGACGCCCGTGGCCGCACGCGCCTTCCTCGAGCTCACCACCGACTTCGCGAGCGACCGCGCGACCGTCGCCCAGGCGCTCAACCTGCGCGAGGAGGAGGCGGCGGCCGCGCTCGCCCGTGTGGACGGGGTGCTCGCGATTCCCGACCCGCGCGCACCCGAGGCGTGGACGACGGCGGCCCAGTGGCGGCGGCTCGAGGCCGCGGCGTGCGAGGCGGTCGCGGCGGCGCACCGGGCGGAGCCGCTCGCGCCCGGCCTCGAGATGGAGAGCCTCCGCACGCAGCTGCCCTGGGACGTGCCACCCAAGGTCTTCCGCTGGTCGATCGAGCGCTTGGTGGCCGCCGGGCGTCTCGCCCGCGAGGAGAGCGTGGTGCGCGTGCCCGGTCACCGGGTCGCGCTCGGTGCGGCCGCCCATGCGCTCGGAGCGCGCGTCGAGCGCCTCCTCGCCGAGGGCCGCTTCACGCCTCCCGACCTACGCCAGCTCGAGGAGGCGACGGGCGCGGCGCGCAAGGCGCTCGTCGACGTGCTCGGCGTGCTCGAGGCCGAGGGGAGGGTCGCGCGCATCGCGCCCGACCTCTTCTACGCCCGTGCGGCGGCCGGCGAGGCGAAGGCGATCGTCGAGGCGCACTGCCGCGCGCACGGCGAGATCACGGCCGCCGTCTTCCGCGACCTGATCGGGGCGAGCCGCAAGTTCGCGATTGCCTTCCTCGACTGGTGCGACCGCACGGGCGTCACCCTGCGCGTGGGCGACGTCCGCAAGCTCCGCCGCTGACCAGCGGCTCGCGACCGGGGCGGGTGCGCTGCGGTGCCCCAGCCCCGGTCGCGTGGCCACGCGTCACCCTGGACACGCTGCGACGCCCCCGCTACCGTCCGCTCATGGCCGAAGGCGAGAGCGGCGCGCGCACGCGGCCGGAGCTCTTCCGGCTGACGGCGCGAGCGCGCGCGGCGGGTTGAGCCGGCAAGCTGGGTCCGGCGGACCTGTCGAAGATCCTCCGCGCGCTCCCGCCGGTGGTGCACGCGGATCTGCTGGTCGGCACCTCGACCGCCGACGACGCCGGGGTGTTCCGCATCGCGCCCGACCTGGCGCTCGTGCAGACGGTGGACTTCTTCACGCCCATCGTCGACGACGCCTTCCAGTTCGGCGCGATCGCGGCCGCCAACGCCCTCTCCGATGTCTACGCCATGGGGGGCGAGCCGAAGACGGCGCTCAACGTCGCGTGCTTCCCGCAGAACGGTGTCCCCTTGGAGGTCCTGACCGACATCCTGCGCGGCGGCCTCGCCAAGGCGGAGGAGGCGGGCGTGGTGGTGGTCGGCGGTCACACCGTCATCGACGAGGAGATCAAGTTCGGCATGGCGGTGACCGGACTGGTGCATCCGGACCGCATCCTGCGCAACGTGGGGGCGCGGCCCGGCGATGCGCTCGTCCTGACCAAGGCCCTCGGCACGGGGATCGTCGCGACGGCGCTCAAGCGCGGCGCGGGGAGCCCGGCCGAGCACGCCGCCGCGATCGAGAGCATGGCGGCGCTCAACGCGGCCGCCGCGCGCGTGCTCCGGGGCTTCGAGGTGCACGCCTGCACCGACGTCACCGGCTTCGGGCTCCTCGGGCACGGCTACGAGATGGCGCACGGGAGCGGGGTGCGGCTGGCCCTCGTCGCCGAGCGCCTGCCGCTCCTGCCGGGCGCCCGCGCGCTCGCCGCGGCGGGGCATCTGACCGGGGGCTGCAAGCGCAACCGCGACTGGCTCGCCGACAAGGTCGAGGTCGCGGCCGCCGTCCCGGCCGATCTGGCCGAGATCGCCTGGGACCCGCAGACCTCGGGCGGCCTCCTCGCCGCCGTGCCCGCCGCGACCGCCCCGCGCCTCCTCGACGCCTTCCGCGCCGCCGGCGTCCGCGCCGCGACGATCGGCGCGGTCGAAGCGCGCTCCTCCGGCGCCTGGGTGGCCCTCGGCTGAGCGTCAGGCCCGGCGCCCCCCTTCCATCTCCTCGACGCTCCGCGGCCAGTCGTCCTTGAGGAGCCGGGAGAGCGAGCGGTCAGCGAGGAGCACGCCGCCCGTCTGGCAGCGGGCGCAGTAGTTGGTCTCGTTCTCGGCGTAGACGATGCGCTGCACGGGCGAGCCGCAGTCGGGACAGGGCTTGCGGTAGCGCCCATGGACGGCCATGCCGTCGCGGAAGGCGGTCACCTTCTCGGGGAAGCCGTCGCCCGCCTCCGCGCGCAGGCGTTCGGTCCACTCCTGCAGCGTCGCTTGCGTGGCCGCGAGGAGGCGAGCGCTCTCGTCGTCGTCGAGCTGCCGCGTCAGCTTGACCGGCGAGAGGCGGGCACGGTGCAGGATCTCGTCGGAGTAGGCGTTGCCGATGCCGGCGAGCAGGCGTGGGTCGGTGAGCGCGCGCTTCAAGGTGTGATTCTCGCGCGTCAAGGCGGCGCGGAAGCCCGGCAGGTCGGTCTCGAGGACCTCCAGCCCGCCCGGGTCGAGGGCGGCGAGCGCGTCGGCGCCCCGGGCCAGGTGGAGAGAGGCCCGCTTGCGCGTCCCGGCCTCGGTCACGAGGAGCGTGCCGGTGGGGAAGTCGAGCGCCGCGATGCCGAGCCTCCCGGGGATGCGCCCGCGCGGCGGGCGCCAGTGGAGGCGGCCCGCGATCATCAGGTGGAGGACCAGGAAGAGCTCCTCCTCGAGGCCGATCACGAGGCGCTTGCCGAGCCGGCGGAGCCCGGTCACCCTCCGGCCTTCGGCGGCCGCGAGGGGGGGCTCCACCGAGCGCAGGAAGAACGGGCTCCGGAGCCGCACGCGCTCGAGCCGCTGCGCCAGGATGCGCGGCCCCAGGCACTCGAGGTAGACGACGACGTCGGGCAGCTCGGGCACGGCGCCGGCATCGTGCCCGCGCCGCCGCGGGCGCTCAACCCCGCGTCACTGGCGGTTGGGCTGCGGCGACGCGCCGGGGACGGCGGCCGGCGGAGCGGGCGCTGGCGGCGTGACGCGCGCCAGGGCATTCTCGTCGACCTTCAGGTCGGCTGCCTTCTTGAGCTCGTCGAAATGGCCCTGCACCTGGTCCTGGACCACCTTGTTGCGGAGCGATGCGCGGATCTGCTCCTTCACCTGATCGAAAGGCTTGGGCTCGCCCTCCTTGCGCTCGGCCACCATGATGATGTGGTAGCCGTACTGCGTCTTCACCACGTCGCTGATCTCGCCGGGCTGGAGCGCGAAGGCGACCTTGTCGAACTCGGGCACCAGGCGCCCCGGGCCGAAGGTGCCGAGGTCGCCGCCCTTCTTGGCCGAGACCGTGTCGGTCGACTTCTCGCGCGCCTGGTCGGCGAACTTCTCCGGCTGCGCCTTCACCTCGGCGAGGAGCTGCCTGGCGGTGTCCTCGTCCTTCACCAGGATGTGGCTCGCGTGCACCTGCGCGGTCGAGTAGAGGATCGGGTTCTGGTCGTACTGCGCCTTCACCT
>JBKPBB010000479.1:0-2496 GCA_046744245.1 Thermodesulfobacteriota bacterium | reverse complement strand
CGGAGCTGTGGGACGCCGACGGCAAGCGCTACCTCGACTTCTTCGCGGGCCTCGCGGTGAACAACCTGGGCCACTGCCATCCGGCGGTGGTGGAGGCGGTCAGGGCGCAGGCGGCGACGCTGCTCCACGCCTCCAACGTATACTACACGCTCCCCGCCGGGGAGCTGTGCGCGCTCCACTGCCGGCACTCGTTCGCCGAGCGCGTCTTCCTCGCGAACAGCGGCGCCGAGGCGAACGAGGCGGCGATGAAGCTCGCGCGGCGCTGGGGCTCGCAGCAGGGCGGCGGGCGCTTCGAGATCCTCGCCACCACCGGCTCCTTCCACGGGCGCACCTTCGCGACGCTCACCGCCACCGGGCAGGAGAAGTACCACACGGGCTTCCTCCCCCTGCTGCCCGGCGTGCGCCTCGTCCCCTACGGCGACCTCGCCGCCATGGAGGCCGCCGTGCGCGACGAGACGGTCGCCATCATGGTCGAGCCGATCCAGGGCGAGGGCGGCGTCGTCGTCCCGCCGCCCGACTACCTGGCCGGGCTGCGCGCGCTCGCCGAGCGGAGGGACGTGCTCTTGATCCTCGACGAGATCCAGTGCGGCCTCGGGCGCACGGGGCGTCTGTTCGCCCACGAGCACGCCGGCGTCACGCCCGACATCATGACGCTCGCCAAGGCGCTCGGCGGCGGGCTCCCGATCGGCGCCATGTGCGCGACCGAACGCGTCGCCGCGGCCTTCACGCCTGGCGTGCACGGCTCGACCTTCGGCGGCAACCCGGTCGCGTGCGCGGCGGCGATCGCGGCGGTGAAGGCGCTCGCCGAGCCGGCGCTCCTCGAGCACGTGCGGACGGTTGGGCAGCACCTCCGCGGCCGGCTCGAGGCGCTCGTCGGGCGCCACGGCATCCAGCAGGTGCGTGGCATGGGGCTCATGCTGGGCGCCGTCCTCGAGCGGCCCGGCGCGGCCGTCGTGGACCACTGCCGCGAGGCCGGGCTCCTCGTCAACTGCACGGCGGAGCGCGTGCTCCGCTTCCTGCCCCCGCTGGTCATCACGCGCGCGCAGGCCGACGAGGGCTTCGCGATCTTCGAGCGGGCGCTCGCGGCCCGCCCGTGAGGGATCGTCAGTGAAGCGCGACCTCCTGCGTATCGCCGATCTCTCCACCCAGGAGATCGAGGCGATCCTCGCCCTCGCCAAGCGCCTGAAGGACGAGCTGCGCGACGGAACGCCGCACCCGCTGCTGGCAGGGCGGACGCTCGCCATGATCTTCGAGAAGCCGAGCCTCCGCACGCGCGTCACCTTCGAGGTCGGCATGGTGCAGCTGGGCGGCGCCGCCATCCACCTCGGGCCCGGCGACATCCGGCTCGGCGAGCGCGAGTCGGCGGGCGACATCGCGCGGAACCTCGAACGCTGGGTCGACCTCGTGATGGCGCGCACCTTCCTCCACCAGAGCGTGGTCGACCTGGCCGCCGGCGCGCGCGTGCCGGTCATCAACGGCCTCTCCGACCTGCACCATCCCTGCCAGGTGCTCTCCGACTGCTTCACGCTCCTCGAGCGCCGCGGCCGGCTCGCCGGCCTGCGCGTCGCCTTCATCGGCGACGGCAACAACGTGGTCCACTCGTGGATGGACGCCGCCGTGCGCCTGGGCTTCGGCTTCGTGCTCGCCTGCCCGCCCGGCTACGAGCCCGACCCCTCCATCATCGCCGAGGCCCGACCGCACGCGACCATCACGCACGACGTGGAGACCGCCGCGCGCGGCGCCGACGTTCTCTACACCGACGTGTGGACGAGCATGGGCCAGGAGGCCGAGGCGAAGGCTCGCCGCCGCGCCTTCGCCCGCTATCAGGTGAACGAACGCGTCGTTGCGCTCGCCGGCCCGCGCGCGCTCGTCATGCACTGCCTCCCCGCCCACCGCGGCGAGGAGATCACCGACGCCGTGCTCGACGGCCCGCAGTCGGTCGTTTTCGAGCAGGCCGAGAATCGCCTCCACGTGCAGAAGGCGATCATGTGCTGGCTCGCCGGCGTGGGCTGAGCCCGCTCACGCCGCCGGCTCGACCTCGCCCACCAGCGCGAGCCCGCGATCGCCCTGTCGCACCCGGAAGCGCACCGTCGCGGAGTAGGGACCGAGCTGCGCCTTGGTCTCGATCACCGGCATGGCCGCCCAGAAGTTGGCGACCCGGGTCGGCACGAGCACGCACGCGCCGCCACGCGCTCCGACCAGGAGCCCGCCCTCCGTGCGCCGCACCTCGGCGTCCGACCAGGGCACGACGACGCGGCCCAGACGCACACCGCCGCGGTCGAGGGTGACGGAGCTCGCGCGGCGCCTGAAGCCGGCCACCCCGCGCTCCACGAGCGCCACGACGAGGGCCACGGCGAGGCCGGCGCTTCCCGCGCCGGCGAGCCCGGCGGCCAGCGCCGGCGCATAGACCCACCACGCAAGCGCGCGCGGCAGCGGATCGGTGGCCGGGCCGAGGCGCACCGTCTCGCCCTCGTCGAGCAGCGCCCACAGCTCAGC
>JBKPBB010000226.1:0-3287 GCA_046744245.1 Thermodesulfobacteriota bacterium | reverse complement strand
GGCGAAGCGCACCTCGTAGACGTGCCCGCCGTCCAGGGTCGCCTGCCGCGCGCATTCGACGCCAGGTGCGCCGCGCTCGACGGCGACCAGGCCGCCGTTCTCGACCGCGACCAGCAGCAGGTCGGCCGCGGCCGCGACGGGAACGAAGCGCTTCGTCCCCGAGACGCGCCCCGCGTGCACCCGCGCCGTCGCTGCGCCCCACTCGTCGCGCCACCCGGGCTCGACGAGCGCCAGAGTGGCGATCGCGTCGCCTGCCGCGAGTCGCGGGAGCCACCGCCGGCGCTGCTCCTCGCTGCCGGCGGCGAGGACGAGCGGGGCGCCGAGCACCGCGGTCGCGACGAAGGGCGAGGGCAGCAGCACGCGCCCCATCTCCTCGAGGAGGAGCGCGACGTCGAGGAAGCCGAGCCCGCCGCCCCCGTACTGCGCGGGGAGCGCCGTCCCCGGCCACCCCAGGCCCGCGATCTCGCGCCACAGGGCGGCGCTGAAGCCCTGCGCGTCCGCCTCCATCGCGCGCACGTGCGCGGGCGGGCAGGCGCGCGCGAGGAAGGCCCGCGCCGATTGGACGAGCAGCTCCTGCTCGGGCGTGGGCGTCAGGTCCATCAGCTCGGGGGCGGCAGGCCGAGGCCGTGGCGCGCAATGATGTTCTTCTGCACCTCGGTCGTGCCGGCGGCGATGGTGCTGGGGATGTTGCGCACCCACTGGCGCCACACGAGACCGCCGAGCGGGGTGTCGGTCGCATCGTGCGTGAGCGCGCCCGCGAGGCCGAGGAGCTCGAGGCCGGCATGCCCGACCGCCTGCTCGAGCTGCGTGTTGTGCAGGCGCGCGATCGAGGTCTCGACGCGCGGCACGCCGCCCCGCGCCTGGAGGGAGATGGCGCGGTAGTTGAGGAGGCGCGCCGCCTCGCAGCGCACCCGCAGCTCGGCGAGCTGCTGGCGCACGGTCGGGTCGGCGGCCTGCCCCGTCCGCTTCACGTGCTCGACCAGCAGCTCGAGGACGCGCCCCGCGCGCGCGTAGCGGGCGACCCCGACGCGCTCGAAGGTGAGCCCGGCGGTCACGACCTCCCAGCCGCGGTCCCGCTCGCCGAGCAGGCAGTCGCGCGGCACGCGCACCCCGTCGAAGAAGATCTCGTTCAGCTCGTGCGGGCCCGCCATGCTGCCGATCGGGCGCACGGTGATGCCGGGCGTGCGCATGTCGACGAGGAGGACGGAGAGGCCCGCGTGGCGGGCGGCGCCCGGCGTGGTGCGGGCGAGGAGGAAGCACCAGTCGGCGGGCGCGTCGGCGTAGCTGTTCCAGGTCTTCTGGCCGTCGACCACGAAGTGGTCGCCGCGCTCCTCGGCGCGCGTCGCGATCGCCGCCAGGTCGGAGCCGGCGCCCGGCTCGGAGAAGCCCTGCGTCCACACCACGGCGCCCGCCGCCATGGAGGGGAGGAAGCGCCGCTTCTGCGCCTCGCTCCCGAAGCGCATGACGCAGGGGCCGATGTAGTTGAGGTTCATGTACTGCGGCCCGCGCGGCTCCTCGTGCGCCCACATCTCCTCGCGGAGAATCGCCTGCTTCCACGGGCTCGCGTCCTGCCCGCCGTACGCGCGCGGCCAGGCCATGGTGAGCCAGCCGCGGGCCGCGAGCTTCGCGCAGAAGGCCCGCGTGAACGGGAGCGCGCGCGGGTCGTCGACGAACATGCCGCGCCACCAGGCCGGCAGCTCCTCGGCGAGGAAGGCGCGCAGCTCGGCGCGGAAGCCCTCCTCCTCGTCGGTGAACGCGAAGTCCATGTCAGGGCGCGACCGGCAGGATGCCGCCGTCGACGCTGAACGTGCCGCCGGTGATCCAGCTCGCGTGCGGCGAGGCGAGGAAGACGACCAGCCCGGCGACGTCGGCGGGCTCGCCCATGCGCCCCGCGGGAATCGGGCGCCGGCGGAGCGTCTCGGCGAGCACCTCCTCGACCGTCCTCCCGGTCGCCGCCGCGCTCGCGCGCGCCGCCTCCTCGACCGCCTCGGTGCGGATGAGGCCGGGTACGATGCAGTTCGAGAGGATGCCGTCCTTCGAGAAGGCGTTGGCCAGGCTCTTCGTGAAGTTGATGAGCGCCGCCTTGGCGGCGGCGTAGGGCGCGAAGAGCGGGTCGGGCTGGCGGCCGACGCGCGAGGCGATGTTGACGATGCGCCCGCCGCCCTGCGCGCGCATGAGCGGCACGCAGGCGAGGGAGAGACGGACGGCGCTCATGAAGTTGAGCGCGAAGCTCGCCTGCCAGTCGGCCTCGGTGAGCTCGAGGAGCCGCCGGGGCGCGCCCCTGCCGGCGTTGTTGACCAGCACGTCGACGCGGCCGAAGCGCGCCACGGCCCGCTCGACGACGAGCTGCCCGCCGGCCTCGGTGGCGACGTCGGCGGCGACCGTCTCGACCTGCCGGCCGCAGGCGCGGACCTCACCGGCGACCGCCTCCAGCGCCTCGCGGCCGCGCGCGTTGATCGCCAGGTCCGCGCCCGCCCGGGCCAGCTCGAGGGCGATCGCGCGCCCGATCCCCTTGCTCGCGCCCGTGACCAGGGCGACCTGGCCGGCGAGCTCCATCACACGACCCCGTCGGCGCGCAGCTGCTCGATCTCCGTCGCCGAGAGCCCGAGCGTCCCGGCGAGGACCTCCGCCGTGTGCTCGCCCGGCGCGGGCGCCGGGGCCGCGGCGAAGGCCTCGCCCGCCACCTTGACCGGCGTCCCGAAGAGCCGGAGGTGGCCCGCGACCGGATGGTCCTGCTCGTAGAGCAGCTCGCGCGCCCGGAAGTGCGGGTCGCCGGGCAGCTCGTCGGCGGTGTGGACCGGGCCGCCGGGGACGTCGTGCACGATGAAGAAGTCGACCCACTCGGCGCGGGTGCGGGTCTGGAAGATCGCCGCCAGCTCGGCGCGCAGCGCCTCGTCGCCGCGCGCGTGGTCGCCCGCCGGCGCTCCGGGCTTGGCCGCGAACAGGTCCGGGCGGCCGACGGCGGTGCAGAAGTTCCGCCAGAACTTTCGCTCCGAGGCCTGGAAGACCACCACCCGGTCGTCCCGGGTCCGGTAGTACTGGTAGCGGACGGCGGGGATCATGTCGGGGATGGACGAGGCGACGCCGTTGAGCGCCGCGTCGAGGTGCTCGGCCTGCCAGGAGGCGGCCGCGTCCAGCTCCGCCACCTCGAGGAGGCGGCCCGTGCCGGTCGCGCGCGCCTGCACCAGCGCCGCGCACACCGCGAGCGCGGCGTAGAGCGGGGCCGCGAGCATGCCGACCGCGGTGTACGACGGGATGCGCGGCGAGCCGTCGGGGTGCGTGGCCGG
>JBKPBB010000361.1:0-5387 GCA_046744245.1 Thermodesulfobacteriota bacterium | reverse complement strand
GAGCACGACCCCCGCGCCGCGCACCTAGGGCCGCGCCATCTCCATGATGGCCGCCCACTGCTCGGCCGACACCGGCATCACCGAGAGGCGCGGCAGCCGCAGCAGGTCGAAGCCGGCGAGCTTCGGGTTCGCGCGCATCTCGCCGAGCGCGACCGGGCGCGCGAGCGCCTTGACCGGCTGGAGGTCGACGACGACGAGCCGCGCATCCTTCCGCTTCGGGTCCGGGTACGCGCCGCGCATGACCTTGGCGATGCCGACCGCGGCCTTCTCGTCGCCGGTGTGGTAGATGAGTACCTCGTCGCCCGTCGCGACCGCCGCCAGGTGCTTCAGGGCGAGCGCGTTCTTGACCCCGTCCCAGACGGTGCGCCGGTCGCGCGCGAGGTCGGCCCAGGAGTAGGTCGAGGGCTCGGTCTTGAACAGCCAGCGCTGCGCCATCAGGCGTAGTGGCTGCGGCGCTTCACCGCGATCTCGCGCTCGAGGTAGAAGATCTCGACCTTTTCCGCCGCGCCGCCCTTGCGCACGAACTTGTGCCCGCGCAGCACGGTGTCGAGCACGCCGAGATCGGGACGCCCGGGCAGATCCCCGAGCCCTCGGATCTCGGTGATGGCGAAGACGGTGTCGCCCGCGAACGCCGGCGCCGTGTGCCGCCCGGTCGCGTAGCGGACGTCGGCGAGCGCGTTGTCGGCGACGTCGGGCGAGGAGAGCCCGAGGCAGAGGTAGAAGGGGATGCCGCCGTACACGATCAGCTGCCCGCCGAGGAAGCGCTCGGGGTCCTGGTCGATCATCCACTGGTTCGAGTGCACCTGCGAGGTGTTGTCGAGCATGCCCGTGAGTGCGATGTGCTCGGTCGTGATGACGCGCCCGCGCGAGTGCTCGAAGACGTCGCCCACGTGGAAGTCTTCGAAATAGGTGTCGGCGCTGGTGAGATGCGCGAGCGCGCGGTAGTCGCGGCGCGGGTCGTAGGGCGGGAGCGCGAGCGACACGGACACCTCGTGCGCCGGCGCCTCGCCTTCCGCCACGGGCGCGTCGGGGTCGCCCTTCCACACCTGCACCTTGCGCTGGTAGGCGAGCACGACCTCGCCGTCCTGGTTGCGCCCGACGGTCCCGACGTGCACGACGCCGCGGTCGCGCTCGCGCGACGACGCCTTCACGCCGAGGACCGTCGACTCGGCCTCGATCGTGTCGCCCACGCACACCGGCGCGCCGAAGCGCATGTCGATGTACTCGAGGTTGGCGCGCCCGTTCTCGGAGACGTCCTCCACGCTCTGGCTGAACACGACGTTCATCACCAGGCCGGGCGGGGCGAGCAGGCCGCGGAACCCGTAGGCCTCGGCGTAGCGCCGGTTCTTGGCGAGCGCGTTCGTCGTGAAGCAGAAATCGGTGAAGACGGCGAACAGGCCCTCGGTGATCGTCTTGCCGCGCTTGTGCCGGAAGACCTGTCCGGGGCGGAACTCCTCGAGGAAGTTGCCGTGCTTGGTGGGTCGCTTGGCCACGGGGCCGTCCCTTAGCGGGCGGCGCGCGCCCCCGTCAACCGTACAGGCGGAGCGATCGAATCGAGGCGCCCGGAGAGGCGAGCTACGAGGGCGTCGCTCGTCTCCGTTCGGGCTCCGGCGCGACGGCTCGTGTGATCGAGCGGGTCTTGAAGGCGTCCGGCCCGAACCCGAGGTCCAGGCGGCCCTCCTCGAGCCAGACGTGATCTCCCTTCATCACGCTGGCGGCGAGCTGGTTCTTGCGGGCGTCCTCGTTGCTCCAGAGATCCCGAAAGAGCCGCCGGACCTTGCGGCGGGACTGGCGGCAGAAGAGGTCGGCCAGCGCCGCGGCGCTCGCGGCCTCGGCGTGGCCGTCGTCTCGCAGCCGGCGCGCCTGACACACGGAGGCGGCCATCGCGAAGAGCTCCATCACGATGTCCACGCAGCGGAAGAGGAACCCTTGCTTCCGCTCCATCCTTGCCTGGTACACGACCATCCCATGGAAGCTCTCGCGCGCGAGCTTCCGGGAGCTGCGCTCGACGAAGCGGAGATGGCGCGCCAGGCCGTCGAAGTCGCGGTAGCGGAATCGGCCGCCGAGCCCACGGAGCCAGAGCGGCGGATACCAGGCCGCGTAGAAGGCGAGTATCTTCGGCAGGGCGGTGAGTTTCTCCTTCGTGCCGCGCTTCGGGTCGATCATCGCCCCCGCTACCTCGAGGTGCTTGTCGACCGCCTCGCGCGCCATGAACAGATGCATGATCTCGCTCGAGCCCTCGAAGATGAGATTGATGCGGCAGTCACGCATCAACCGCTCGACCGGGATCGGCGTCTCACCCCGCCCCTGGAGAGAGCGCTCGGTCTCGTAGCCCCGCCCGCCGCGGATCTGCAGGGTGCGATCGGCGATTTCCCACGCCCGGACGGTGTTCCATTCCTTCGCCGCCGCTGCCTCGAGTCGAATGTCGTAGCCGCCGCGGTCGGCCATCTGGCTGGCGAGCTTCGCCACCGAATCCATCGCGAAGACCGTCGCGGCCATGCCCGCGATCTCATGGCCGATCGCTTCGTGCTTCCAGATCGGCACCCCCCACTGGTAGCGCGCGTTCGACCACCGGCGGCAGATCTCCAGGCACTGCTTGGCGATCCCGGCGCACGCGGCGGGCAGGGTCAGCCGTCCGGTGTTGAGGGTGACGAGGGCGATCTTCAGCCCTCTTCCTTCCTCGCCGATCAGGTTCTCGCGCGGCACGCGGACGTCCCGGAAGCTGACCACGCCGTTGGCGAGCGCCTTGAGACCCATGAACCCGCAGCGGTACTCGACCTTCACCCCCGGCCACGCGGTCTCGACGATGAAGGCGCTGATCTTCTTGGTCTTCGGATCCCGCGCCATCACGACCAGGAGCTCGGCGAGCGTGCCGTTCGTGCACCAGAGCTTCTCGCCGTTCAGGACGAAATAGTCGCCCTCCCGCTCGGCGGTCGTCGACAGGCTCGCCGGATCGGAGCCGACGTGGGGCTCGGTGAGCGCGAACGCCGAGATCGCCCCCGCCGCGCAGCGGGGCAGGTACTTCTTCTTCTGCGCGGGCGTTCCGAAGAGCTTGAGAGGCTGCGGCACGCCGATCGACTGATGCGCGGAGAGGAGGGCGTTGACGTTGCCGTCGTAGCTCCCGACCATCTCCATCACCTTGCAATATTCGGAGACGCTGAAGCCGAGCCCGCCGTATTCTTTGGGAATCTTCATGCCGAAGGCGCCGAGCTTCCGCAGGCCGTCGATCACGTGCTCGGGGTACTCGCCGGTGTGATCGATCGCCGCCGAATCGACCTCCTCCCGCAAGAACGCCTTCAGCTCGTCGTAGAAGCGGGCGAACTCGGGCCGGTCTTCACGGCGCAGCGGAAAGGGATGGATGAGGTCGAGCTGGAAGTTGCCGAGGAAGAGCTCGCGGAGAAACCCGCGCCCTTCCCATTCCTTCTGGCGCGCCTGCTCCGCGAGCTGGCGTGATTCCTCTTCGCTCGGCAACCGGACGTCGGTCGTGCTCATCGGGGAACGCTCCTTACAGGCCTCACCAGCATGGTCATCATCCTCCGCGGACGGCCGCGTCCGCCCGGACGTCCGGCCGGCGCGCCGCCAGCACCTTGGTGGCCCGCCGTCCCTTGATCTCGCTGACGGTCAGGTCGTAGCCCTCGACGGCGACCTTGTCGCCGGGGCGCGGCATCCGCCCCACGTGCGCGGTCACGAAGCCGCCGAGCGTGCTCACGTCGGCGATCTCGGGGAGCTTGACGCCCAGCCGCTCGGCGACGTCGTCCACCGGCGTGAGGCCGTCGAAGACGAGGCCCTGCGGCGTCTCCTCGATGCTGGGCGGCTCGCGGTCGAACTCGTCCTGGATCTCGCCCACGATCTCCTCGATCACGTCCTCGAGGGTCACCAGGCCCGAGGTGCCGCCGTACTCGTCCACCACGATCGCCATGTGCGTGCGGCGCTGCTGGAAGTCCCGCTGCAGCGCGTCGAGCGGGCGGCTCTCGGGGACGAAGAGGATCTCGCGCTTGAGCGCCGCCAGGTCCTCGGAGGAGCGCAGCTGGTCGCGGCGGTTGAAGAGGTCCTTCACGTGCACCATGCCGATCACGTGGTCGATGTCGGTCGAGGCGAGGGGATAGCGCGTGGCGGCGGTCTGCGTCACGACGGCGAGGTTCTCCTCCAGGCTGCGCGCGAGCGAGAGGTAGGCGATGTCGGCGCGCGGCACCATCACGTGGCGCGCGGTGCGCTCGGTGTAGTCGATGACGTTCTCGAGGAGCTGGCGCTTCGCGCCCGAGAGCACCCCCACGCGGTGCGACTCCGCGAGCAGGATGCGCAGCTCGTCCTCGGAGTGCGCCAGGTCGCCGCTCGTCCCGGCGCTCACGCCGAGCACGGACAGGGTGGCCTTCGACGCCCGATGCAGGAGCCAGAGCGCCGGCGCGAAGACGATCTGGAAGAGACGCATCGGGGGCGCCACCAGGAGCGCCACGCGTTCCGTGAAGCGGATCGCGAAAGACTTCGGGGCCAGCTCGCCGACCACGATGTGCAGAAAGGTGATGGTGGCGAACGCGACCGCGATCGAGGTGTTCTCGATCACGCGCGCCGACTCGATGCCGAGCGCGCCGAAGGCCGGGGCGAGGAGGTGCGCGAAGGCCGGCTCGCCGATCCAGCCGAGGCCCAGGCTGGTGAGCGTGATCCCGAGCTGTGTGGCCGAGAGGAAGACGTCGAGGCGCCGGTGGAGCGTGGCCGCGAGGCGCGCCTGCCAGTGGCCCTCGGCCGCCAGGGCTTCGACTCGCGTCGCCCGCACCCGCACCATGGCGAACTCCGCGGCAACGAAGAAGGCGTTCACCACGACGAGGCCGAGGGCGAGTGCGACGAGCAGGGGGTCGGAGACCATCCGCAGCGGGCGCAAACCCGCGGCCCGGATGCTAGAGGAACGCTGCCAGGGGAGGCAAGCGCCGGTGCATGACACTCGGGCTGGGCGCGTGTATGCTGCTCCCGGGAAGGCGGAGACCGCCGCCGGAGGAGGAAGTCGCATGCGACGTGGCGTGGCTGTGGGGATGGGATGCGCGCTCGTGCTGGCCGGGGTGGCGGCGGCGCAGGCGCGCGGCGAGCGCGAGCTCACCAACGACGAGCTGCGGGCCGAGATGGCGAGGAACAGCGCCCTGGCCATGTACGTGAAGCGCAATGGCGTGCCGGACGTCGCCGAGGCGCACTTCCTGGCCGACGAGCCGCCGTGGGACGATCACGAGGTGACCCTCTACTACCTCGACGCGCGCAAGGAGGTCGGCTTCGCGCGCGCCTTCATCCTGGGGAGCCCCGAGATCCACATGAAGCGCTACGTTCGCCCGCTCACGGACGAGCAGGTGGCGGCGCTCGCGAGCCGCGCGAAGGCGCGCGCGAAGCAGGCGCCGGCGCCAGAC
>JBKPBB010000072.1:0-5523 GCA_046744245.1 Thermodesulfobacteriota bacterium | reverse complement strand
CCCCGAGCGCGCGCCCTACATCCAGGCGCCGCCGTCGACGCGTAGGACCTTGCCCGTGATCCAGGCCGCGTCATCGGAGGCGAGGAAGACGGCGGCGCGGCCGATGTCGGCCGGCTCGCCCGCGCGGCCGAGCGGGATGGTCTGCAAGACCGCGTCGCCGTGGAAGCGGATCAGGCGCTCCCCCATCTCCGAGCGCACGAGGCCCGGCGCGATGACGTTCACCCGCACACCGGCACCCGCCACTTCCTTGGCGAGCACCCTGGCGAGCGCGTTCACCCCGGCCTTGGCGACGTGATAGGGCGCGCCGCCCGCCTGGGCGGCGTCGGCGCCGATCGAGGAGATGAAGAGGACGACCCCCTTGCGCGCGACGACGTGCGGGATCACCGCCCGGGCCGTCCAGAAGGCACCGTCCAGATCGGTGGTGAGGACGCGCCGCCACTCGGCCGGATCGGTCTTCGCGACCGTCGCCACCCGGGCGGCCACGCCGGAGTTCGCCACCGCCACGTCGAGCCCGCCGAGGAACTCGACGGCCTCGGCCACCATCGCCTCGACCCCCTCGCGCTCGCCGACGTCGGCTTGGAGTACGACCGTGCGCCGCCCGAGCGCCCGTACCTCGGCCGCCGTCGCCTCCGCGGCCTCGCGGTCGCGGCGATAGTTGATCGCCACGTCCGCACCCTCGCGCGCGAACTCGACGACGATGCCGCGCCCGATCCCCCGGCCGCCGCCGGTCACGAGCGCCGTCCTGCCGTCGAGCTTGCCCATCGTTCGATGTCGAACGCCTACCTAGGTCGCCGGCTCGCCCGAGTCGGCCAGCACGGTCATGACGTTGTCGCGCACCTCGGCGAAGCCGCCTCCGAGCCGCAGGCGCGCCATCCCCGCGTCGGCGCGATACGCGAGCTCGCCCGGCTCGAGCGCGGTCACCAGCGCGGCGTGGTCGGGGAGGACGCCGATCTGCCCCAGGGCACCCTCGGCCGTGACCTCGCGCACGTCGGCGTCCACGAGCTCGCGCTCGGGCGTGTAGACACGAAGGTGGAAGCGGTCCGCCATTCAGGCTGCCATCTTGCGGGCCTTCTCGAGCGCGTCGTCGATCGTGCCCACCATGTAGAAGGCCTGCTCGGGGAGGTCGTCGTGCTTCCCCTCGACGATCTCACGGAAGCCGCGGATGGTCTCGGGCAGCGGCACGTAGACACCCTTGTAGCCGGTGAACTGCTCCGCGACGTGGAAGGGTTGGGAGAGGAATTTCTGGATCTTGCGCGCCCGGGCGACGGCGAGCTTGTCGTCCTCGGAGAGCTCGTCCATGCCGAGGATGGCGATGATGTCCTGCAGGTCCTTGTAGCGCTGCAGGATCGCCTGGACTTGTCGGGCCACGCGGTAGTGTTCCTTACCGACCACCGCCGGGCTCAGGATGCGCGATGTCGAGTCGAGCGGGTCGACGGCGGGGTAGATGCCGAGCTCGGCGATCTGTCGCGAGAGCACGGTGGTCGCGTCCAGGTGCGCGAAGGTGGTCGCCGGCGCCGGGTCGGTCAGGTCGTCGGCGGGGACGTAGATCGCCTGCACCGAGGTGATGGAGCCCTTCTTGGTGGTGGTGATCCGCTCCTGGAGCTCGCCGATGTCGGTGCCGAGGGTCGGCTGGTAGCCGACGGCCGAGGGCATGCGGCCGAGGAGCGCCGAGACCTCGGAGTTCGCCTGCACGAAGCGGAAGATGTTGTCGATGAAGAGGATGACGTCCTTCCCTTCCTCGTCGCGGAAGTACTCGGCGACGGTGAGCGCCGAGAGTCCGACGCGGGCGCGCGCGCCGGGCGGCTCGTTCATCTGGCCGTAGACCAGGGCGGCGCGCGAGATGACCGGGTTGCCGTCGGAGAGCTTCGACTCCTGCATCTCGATGTAGAGGTCGTTGCCCTCGCGCGTGCGCTCGCCGACGCCGCCGAACACCGACACGCCGCCGTGCTGCTTCGCGACGTTGTTGATGAGCTCCAGGATGATCACGGTCTTCCCCACGCCGGCGCCGCCGAAGAGCCCGATCTTCCCGCCCCGCTGGTAGGGGGCGAGGAGGTCGACGACCTTGATCCCGGTCTCGAAGGCCTGCACCTGCGTCTCCTGGTCGGTGAAGGCCGGCGTTTCGCGATGGATGGGATAGCGCTTCGCGGCCGCGATCGGCCCGCGCTCGTCGACCGGCTCGCCGACCACGTTCATGATGCGGCCGAGGGTCGCCTCGCCCACCGGCACCTGGATGCCGTCGCCCGTGTCGCGCACCTCCTGGCCGCGGGTGAGCCCGTCGGTCGAGTCCATGGCGATCGTACGCACGGTCTTCTCGCCCAGGTGCAGCGCCACCTCGACGACCAGGTTCCAGGGCCGATCGTCGATCGCCGGGTTGGTGATCTGGAGGGCGTTGTAGATCGCGGGCAGGTTGCCGTCGGGAAACTCCACGTCGACGGCGGGGCCGATCACCTGCGTGATGCGTCCGATGCTGGGCATGAGCGGAGCTATCCTTTCAGCGCTTCGGCGCCCGAGACGATCTCCATCAGCTCCTTGGTGATGGTCGCCTGCCGGGCGCGGTTCATGGAGAGCGTGAGACCATCGATCATCTCGCCGGCGTTCCGCGTCGCGTTGTCCATGGCCGTCATGCGCGCGCCGTGCTCGCTCGCGATCGCCTCGAGGAGGGCCTGGGTGATGAGCGCCTCGACGTAGCGGGGCAGGAGGCGCGCGAGGAGAGCGGAGCGCACCGGCTCGAAGATGTAGTCGACGGCCGGCGCGTCGGTGGCGGGCGGGGCCACGGGCAGGAGCGGCACGGCGGTCGGGACCTGGGAGAGCGCCGAGCGGAAGCGCGTGTAGACGAGGTGGACGGCGTCCGTCTCCTCGGCGACGAAGCGGCGCGTCACCTCCTGGGCCAGCTCCGCGGCCATGGCCGCGGGCGCGGTGGTGAGGATGCCCTGGCGATCCGCCACCACCCGCGCCGAGCGGCGGCGGTAGTACTCGACGCCCTTTCGTCCCACGACGACGACGGCCGTCTCCGCCGCCGCGCGCTCCCGCATGAGGCCCTCCGCGAAGCGGAGCAGGTTCGCGTTGTAGCCGCCGCAGAGGCCGCGGTCGCTGGTCAGCACCAGGAGGTCGATCCGTTGCTCGGGTCGCCGGGCGAGGAGCGGATGCGCCTGCGGCTCGACGCCTGCGGCCACCGCCGTGAACATCTCGGCCAGCTTGGCGGCGTAGGGGCGGGCACGCTCCGCGGCCTCCTGCGCACGCCGGAGCTTGGCGGCAGCCACCATCTTCATCGCCTTGGTGATCTGCTGGGTGGAGCGGACCGTGGCGATCCGTTTGCGCAGGGCCTTGAGGCTCGGCATCGGGCGGCGCTAGGCCTTGAACAGTGCCCCGAAGTCGGTGAGCGCGGCGTCGATCTTCGCTCTGACGTCGTCGGTCAGCTCCTTCTTCGCGCGCAGCAACGTCAGCACCGCCCCGTGCTTCGCCTCGATGAAGGCGTAGAGCTCGTGCTCGTAGCGCTGGATGGCGGCGACGGGGAGCCCGTCCAGATGGCCGTTGGTGGCGGCGTAGATGATGACGATCTGCTTCTCGACGGGCTGCGGAGCGTACTGCCCCTGCTTCATCACCTCGACGAGGCGCTGGCCGCGATCGAGCTGCCGTTTGGTCGCCGCGTCGAGGTCGGAGCCGAACTGAGCGAAGGCCGCCATCTCGCGGTACTGCGCCAGCTCGAGACGGAGCGGGCCGGCGACCTTCTTCATCGCCTTCACCTGCGCGTTGCCACCCACGCGCGACACCGAGATGCCGACGTTCACCGCCGGCCGCACGCCCGAGTAGAAGAGGTCCGACTCGAGGAAGATCTGCCCGTCGGTGATCGAGATCACGTTGGTCGGGATGTACGCCGAGACGTCGCCGGCCTGGGTCTCGATCACCGGCAGCGCCGTGAGCGACCCACCGCGCTTCTCGTCGCTCATCTTGGCGGCTCGCTCGAGGAGGCGCGAGTGGAGGTAGAAGACATCACCGGGGTAGGCCTCGCGGCCCGGCGGGCGGCGGAGCAGGAGCGAGAGCTGGCGGTACGCGGTCGCGTGCTTGGAGAGGTCATCGTAGATGAGGAGCGCGTGGCGACCGCTGTCCCGGAAATACTCGCCCATGCTGCAGCCGCTGTAGGGCGCGATGAACTGGAGGGGTGCGGGCTCCGAGGCGGACGCCACCACCACGGTCGTGTAGTCCATCGCGCCCTCGCGCGTGAGCTTGTCCACCACTTGCGCTACCGTCGAGCGCTTCTGACCGATGGCGACGTAGAAGCAGTTCACGTCCCCGCCGCGCTGGTTGATGATGGTGTCGAGCGCGATGGCGGTCTTGCCGGTCTGCCGATCGCCGATGATGAGCTCGCGCTGGCCGCGGCCGATGGGAATCATCGCGTCGATCGCCTTGATGCCGGTCTGGAGCGGCTCTTTCACCGGCTGGCGGACGACGATACCGGGGGCCTTCAGCTCGATGCGGCGGGTGGTGGTCGTCTTGATGGGCCCCTTGCCGTCGACGGGCTGGCCGAGGGCGCTCACGACGCGCCCGAGGAGTGCCTCGCCCACCGGGACCTCGGCGATACGGCCGGTGCGCCGGACCTCGTCGCCCTCCTTGATCTCCTGCTGCTCGCCCAGGACGGCGGCACCGACGTTGTCCTCCTCGAGGTTGAGGACGATGCCGTAGATGCCGCGCGGGAACTCGATCAGCTCGCCCGCCGCGGCCCGGTCGAGGCCGTAGATGCGGGCGATGCCGTCGCCGCAGGAGAGCACCATGCCCGTCTCCCGCACCTCGAGCTGCTTCTCGTACTGCTTGATCTGCTCGCGGATGATGTCGCTGATCTCCGCCGCGCGGATCTGCATCGCCGTGTTCCCCCTGGCCGGCGGCTAGCCGCCGCCCTCGGCCATCTCCCTCGTCAGGCGGGCGAGCTGGGTTCTCAAGCTCCCGTCGTAGACCGTCCCGCCGATGTCGAGCACGACCCCACCGATCAGCTCGGAGTCGAGCTCCGTGGCGGCGAGAATTTCCTGCCGGTCCGTCAGACGCCGGGCCAGCTCGATGAGCTCGTTCCTCTCGACCGCGCTGAGTGCCGTGGCCGAACGGATCGCGACGCGGACGCGCCCGAGCTCGTCGTCGAGCAGCGTGTCGTACCAGCGCGCGAGGTCGGCCAGGATCTCCAGCCGATCCCGCTCCGCGAGCAGCCCGATCAGGTTGCGCACCGTCGGCGAGAGCCCGAGCGCCTCCGCAACCCCCCTGGCGGTCCGGAGCCGCGCTCCGGCGTCGATCACCGGGCTCAGCACGAGCGGGCGCAGCCGGGGCTCCTCGAACGTGGCCGCCGCCCGGTTGAGCTCCTCGCCCGTCGCCTCGAGGGTCCCCTCCTCGCGGGCGAGCCCGAGCACCGCGTGCGCGTAGCGCCTGCCGAGGCGGGACGTCACGCCGGCGCTCCGGCGCCGGCGACGAACTCGCGCACGAACCGCTCCTGATCCTCGGGCCGGATCGCCTGGCGGATGAGCGCCGTCGCCTGCCGCACCG
>JBKPBB010000321.1:0-3278 GCA_046744245.1 Thermodesulfobacteriota bacterium | reverse complement strand
CTCGTGGGCTCGGAGATGTGTATAAGAGACAGCGTCGGGCTCGAGCTGGAGCTGGCCGACGGCCGCCAACTCCGCATCGCGGCGCGCGCGCTCCAGCGCCTGCCCGTGATCCGCGCCCGCGGCCGCGCGCCGGTGCGCGTCGAGTTCGCGGCCTGCTGTCTGGAGAGCGCGTCCGCCGCCGACCCGGCGGGCTGGCTGGAGGTCGGCGGGCTGTAGGTCCCCGTGCGGGCCTGCGTCAGCCGTGCACCGGGGCTACAGCACCACGCACGCCCCGTCGGCCACGCCGCAGATCGTGAAGTCGTAGCAGCCGTCGCCGACGTAGTCGCCGCTGATGAAGCAACGCACGACGCCCCCGCGTGTGAGGACGGCGCCCAGCACCTCGCCGGTCGCCGCCTCCTCGCAGAAGAACGCGTGGCCCCGGTAACCGAACTGCCGGAGCTCCCAGGCCGTCAGCGTGATGCAGCCCAGGCTGTCGCCCCGGAAGTCGGTGGTGTGCGTCTCGGGCTGGATCGCCTTGTGCGCGTAGAGCTTCGTGGCGATGACCCGGGCGAGGGTGCCCCGCTCCGCGGCGACCACCGGGTGGCGGGGAGCGACGAGCGCGAGCCCCATGACGACGATCCCGATCGATGTTCGCATGACGTGACCTCCTGCGGCGCGGCGTGGCAACACCGAGCGCCGCACGAGGTTGCGCGTCCTCGGGCCGCGGGACACCCGTTCGCTTCAGGCGAGGAAGGTCTACCGTCCCGAGGGCAGCGTGAAGTCGATGCTGACGTGGGCGCCCGGCGGGACGGTCGCCGGGCGCTCGGCGCGGCCGAGCGTCTCGTGCCAGAGCGCGAGCGTGTACGACCCCGCCGGCACGGCGGCGATCGCGAAGCGCCCGTCGGCGCCGGTCACGGCGGCGTACGGATGGTCGAGGACCACGAGCCAGCCGCGCATCCAGGGGTGCACGTCGCAGCCGAGGCGGACGAGCGCCTCGCCGCGCGCGGGAACCGCAGCCGCGAGACGGCGCGTCAGGTCCATCGGCCGCCCCGGGACCGCGAGCGCGAAGTTCGCGATCGAGACCTCCGGCTCCGCGACCAGCACGGGATGGGCGTTGTGCAGGACCGGGTCGGAACTCCGCACGCGCACGCTCTGGCCCCGCGTCACCACCTGCACGCGCGGGACGAAGCGGCAGTGCGTGTTGTCGACCACCGCCTCGGACCGCTCGGCCGGCGCGCCGGCCGCGACGCCGCGCACCACGACGACCGCGTTCGCGACGCCCCCGTCGTGGTCCACGAGCAGCGACTCGTCGGGGATCTCCGTCCCGCACACGGCGGAGTCGATGAGCGCAGCGATCGGCGGCCGCGCTGCCGGCGGCGGCCCGGCGAGGCGCACCCTCCCCACGATGCGTCCGGGGCGCGGCTCCTCGGCGCCCGCCACGGCCACCGAGAGCAGGATCAACGCGAGGACCGGACGGCGCATCGCTCCACTAGACGCGAAGCCCGCGCCTTGACAAGGCGCCGCCTCCCCTGCGACGAGTCGCGCGGCGCATGACCGTCCCGGGTGACCTCGCGACGCTCCCCAAGGCCGAGATCCACGTCCACCTCGAGGGCACGGTGCGGCCGGCGACGCTCGCGGAACTGTGCGCCCGCACCGGCATCGGCGTCCCGCGCTCGTTCGCCGACCTGCCGAGCTTCGTCACGATGTACTCGTGCGCCTGGGCCACCATGACCACCCCCGGCGACTACGCGCGCCTCGTGCGCGAGTACTGCGAGGACGCGGCGCGCGCCGGCGTGCGCTACGCCGAGCTCGAGCTGGCGACCGGCGGCCGGCCCTACGACTGCCTCGGCGAGGCGGTCGAGGCGGCGTCGAAGCAGCGCGACGTCGTCGTCCGCTTCGTGGCCGGCAACGCGCGCGACCTGCCGCTCGAGATCGGTTGGATGATGCTCGAGGCGGCACGCGGCGTGCCCGAGGTGGTGGCGATCGGCCTCGGCGGACCCGAGGAGGGCTTTCCGCCCGAGCCGTTCGCCGCGCTCTTCGCCGAGGCGCGCCGGCGCGGCCTCCACGCGGCGCCCCACGCCGGCGAGGCGGCCGGCCCCGCCTCGATCCGCAGCGCGCTCGACGCGCTCGGCGCGGAGCGCATCCAGCACGGCGTGCGAGCGGTCGAGGACCTGGCCCTCCTGGCGGAGATCGTGGAGCGGCAGATTCCCCTCGCCGTCTGCCCCACCTCGAACCTGCGCCTCGGCGTCGTGCCCTCGCTCGACGCGCACCCGCTCCGCCGGCTCTGGGACGCGGGCGCCATCGTGTCGGTCAACACCGACGATCCGGGCTTCTTCGGGAGCGACCTCGTCTCGGAGTACGCGATCGCCGGCCGGCTGCTCGGCCTCGACCGGCGCGGCTACGCACGCCTGGCCGCGAACTCGGTGGACGGCTCCTTCGCGCCCGAGGCCGTGAAGGCCGAGCTGCACGACGCAATCCACGACTGGGCACGCAGCGGTTGAGGCCGGGCAATCGGCGAGCGGCCATCCATCGGACGAACCAAAACAAAGACCCCGGCCCACCGCCAGGGCGGGCCGGGGTCCATGCGCAAGCGCGACGGGGCGTGCTACTTCGCCGCCATCTTCCAGGCGACCTTGGTCTCCTCCTTCGCCTTGATGCTCGCCTTCTGCGTCACCTTCCCCAACTTCTCCTGCCAGAGCTCGACGTCGTAGTCGCCCGGCGGCAGGTCGGCGATCTTGAAGCTGCCGTCGGCGGCCGTCACGGCGACGTACGGCGTGTCGGTCGCGACCCAGTACCCGCTCATCCAGCCGTGCACGTCGCACTTGATGCTGATGGTCTCGGGCTTCTCGATCTTGATCTGGATCTTCGGCTTGAACTTCGGCTGCGCCTGGTTCTGCGAGGGGTTGACCGTGCTGGTGGTGTGGATGTTGTGCAGGATGCCGTCGCTGTTGATCACGTCGATCGTGCTGCCGGCCGGGAAAGCGAGCACGTGCGGGTGGAACTCGCACGTCTTCTGGTCGAAGACCGGGTTCGTCGCGGGGACCTCGAGCTTCTTCCCCTTCGCGGCCTTGACGGTCACCACCACGTTGGCGATGCCGCCGCCCTGCCCGACCAGCAGGCTCGGGTTCACCTTCTCCTTGCTCTCCTTGCCGCACACCTCGGGGTCCTTGGTGACCTCGATCTTGGCGGGCGGCGGCGCCGTGCCCTCGATCGTGACCGTGCCGGAGAGCGTGCCGCCGTCGGTCACCGCGATCGCCTCGTAGGCGGCGGCTCGCCCGGCGAGGGACGCCGTCGCCACC
>JBKPBB010000315.1:0-7412 GCA_046744245.1 Thermodesulfobacteriota bacterium | reverse complement strand
ATGCCGGGCAAGCCCGCCACCGGCAGCCCCGGCGGCGCCTCGGCCGCGGGTGCGCCCGCGGCCCCCTCGCCCTCGAGTGAGCCCGCGGGCGCCTCGCCCTCCCCCTCGGGCGGCTCGGGCTCCGCCTTCGCTGCCTGCTCGCCCTGCAGGTAGCCGCTCACCTCGATCGTCCCCTGGAGCGTACGTGGGCCCTTGGCGCCCGCCACGGCTCCGCGGCGGGTCAGCTCGACGAACGGGATCGTGAGCTGCTGCGGGCCGTACTCGAGGCCGGAGAGGAGCTCGGCGAAGGGCTTGAGCTCGCCCGAGAGCGTGAGCCGGATGGCGATCTTGTGGAAGGGCTCGACCGGCTCCTCCTTCATCACCTGCGTGCTCTGCACCGTGATGCCCTTCTCGGCCGCGAGCGAGTTCGCCCGCTCCTGGAGGGCCGCTGCGCCGAGCGTCCCGCTCGACCCGGGCAGCAGGCGCTCCTTCGCCTGCGCCACCCGCTGGCGAAGCTCGTCGCGCTCGGCGCGCAGCGCGTCGGCGACCGCGAGGAAGCGGGCCGCGTGCTCGAGCTGGTCCTGGCCCTCCTCGATCTCCGTCTTCACGCGCTGGCGGTAGTGGATCAGCGGCTGCACCGCGGCCACGTAGAGGATGGAGAGCGCCGCCAGCGCCCCGATGCCGGCCAGGACGCGCCGGTCGCGCGCCGAGTGCGCTGCGTACCAGCGCCCGGCCGCGGCCCAGAGCTCGCGCAGGTTCACCGCTCGACCTCCGCGGTCAGCGAGAAGCGATCCTTGTCTCCGCTGCGCGTCGTCGGCGAGGTGAAGGTCACGTTCTTGAAGCGCTTCGACTTCTCGAGCGCGGCGATCAGGTCCGAGGCGGAGTGGGCCATGCCGTCGAGCGTGAGCCGCCCGGCGCGCAGGTTCATCGAGCTCAGATAGGCGTCGGCCGGGATCACGTCCGAGAGCTCCTTCAAGAGGACCGTGACGCGCTTCTCCTCGCCGGTGAGGATCTTGAGCTGGCGCCGCAGATCGTCGCTCTCGTTCTGGAGCGCCTTCACCTCCTTCACCAGGGGCTCCACCCGGGCGAGCTCGTCCCGCACGTGCCGGCGGTTGAGCTCGTCCTTCACCAGCGCGCTGCCGCCCCACACGAGCAGCAGGACGCCGAGCACGGCCACCAGCACGACGGTGGCGAGCGACAGGCCCTCCTCGGCCCCCCGGCGGCCCTCGGCGGGGAGCAGGTTCACCGGCAGGGTGCCCTCGCGGACGGCGTCGAGCGCCGCCCCGACGGCGGGGAGGAGCCCCGGCTCGCGCCCCTCGAAGAACTCGCGCGGCGCCTCGAGGCGTCCGGCGGCGAGCGCCAGGAGGTCGCCGTCGCCGAGCGCCGGCAGCTCGGGGCCGGCGCCGTTGGCGAGCCGCCAGTGGTAGAGCTGCACGTCCTCGGGCGCCAGGAAGCCGTCCGCGAGCTGGCGTCCCAGCGAGCGTGAGAGATCGGCCGGCGTCGCCACGCGGCTTGCCGGCATGACCTGGCTCGCCACCAGACGCCCCTCCTTCACGAGCGCCAGCTCGATCGCCTCGTCGCTCGTGATGAGGAGCCCGATCGGCGCTGCCGTCTCCCCGCGGCAGAAGGCCAGGTAATCGGCGATCGCGGTCGAGGCCAGCACGATCCCTCGCGGCCGAACGAAAGCGTCCTCGAGCGCCTCCAGGTGGACGCGCACGACCTCTCTCGGGATGCACATGAGGAGGACCTCGAGCCGCTCCTCGCCGAGCGCGCGCGCCGAGTAGTCGAAGTAGACCTGGTCGCGCGGCAGCGGCACCAGGTGCTCGATCTCGTACTCGAGCACTTGCGACAGGTTCTCGCGCGCGGCCGCGGGCAGGAGGACACGGCTGCACGTGGCCGCGCTACGCGGCAGGCAGAGAAAGGCGCGCCGCGTGTCCACACGATGCTCTCCCGCAAAGGCGAGCACGGCCTGCGCGAGGGCCTGGCGGCGCTCGGCGGCGTGCGTGGCCGGCGGCAGCGGGTAGGTACGCGCGTGGCGGAGCGCCACCGTGAAGAAACGCTTCACGACGTGCGCCAGGGCCACCTCGTGCGCCCCCACGTAGATGCCGAGGCCGTCCAGGAAGTCGGCCCGGCGCAGCCGCTGGGTGAGCTCGCCGAGGGTCACGGCTTCCCCTTCCCGGCGGCCGGGGGACCGGGCGGGCGGCCATCCCACGGCGCCCGATCGAGCCAGCGGATGATGCGGGTTCCCTCGCTCGCGGGTCCGACCAGGTCGGCGACCACCTCGACGTGCGACAGGTTGCGCTTCGAGTTGAGGTCGCCCCGCGCGTCGATCGTCACCAGGTGCGGCGGGTTCGCGCTGTTGTCGACGAGCGTCACCAGGACGGGGTCGATGGACGCGAGCTGGGCCTTCACCTGGTCGCGGATGGGCACGCCGGCATCGCGCTGCGCGACCAGATCCGCGGCCGCCGCCGCGTCGCCGAGGAGGGCCTGGAACACGGCCGGCGGAGCGGTCTCGACGGAGATCAGGGGAGAGCGGGTGTACACGGAGAAGATGTCTCGCAGCCCGGGCACGCCGTCGCTCCCGTAGAAGAGGTCCGCGGTGACGCCGCGCACCAGGAGCAGCTCGTCGGGCGAGTCGAAGAACGCGTTCTTCGCCCGGTAGGGCGGGTGGCGCTTCAGGTAGTACGCGCTCTCCGCGCCGTGGGGGCGCTTCAGGTTGTCGTGGTCGCGCCAGTCGAGGATCGAGTCGACCACGGTGTCGATCGCCTCCTGCGTGTGCCGGTCCATGCTGGCGGTCGGGTCGGTCTGCGCGAGGTTCGTGATGATGCGCCGGAGCAGCACCTCGTCGGCCTTGTTGAGCGAGATGCGCCCGGTCTCGTCGATCATGCGTACCGCCCAGCGCCCGCCGGCGAAATCCCCCTCGTGCCACTGCCCGTCTACCGGGACGAGCGGCTCGTCGTCCTCGTCCTCGTCGAGCGTGCGGGGACCCTGACCCTGGCCGGTGCCCGCGACGGCACCCGGCGGCGTGGCCGGGTTTGCCTTCTCGCGCCGGCGCTGGGCATCGAAGAGGGCGCGGTTCATGCCGGCCAGCGCCAGGTAGTAGCCTTGCGTCTCGTCGGCCAGGTTGATGGACGCCATCGCGTCGTCGCGCATGTAGCGGGCGAAGTCGAGCGCAAGCACGCCGAGGATCATGAAGATCCAGAGGACGAGGAGGAGCGCCACGCCCCGCTCGCCGCGCCGGCGGGCCGGCTCAGTCGTCATCGGGACCGTCCTCCGGCGAGTCGCTTTCGTCGTCGGAACCGGCGTCGTCTTCGTCGAGGAAGCCGGCGCCTCCCTCCTCGCCGTAGTGCGCCGCCATGACGGGGATCTCCTGCCCCCAGGTGTTCACCTCGAGCCCGGGGATGCCGTCGACCAGCACGCGCACCGCCACGGGCAGCATGTCCTCCTCGTCGTGGCCGTTCCACTCGGTGCGCCACTCGGGCTCGACCCCCTCGTAGAACAGGTACTCGAACTTGAGGCTCCTGAAGCCGTCCAGGAGGACGGCGGAGTGCAGGCCCGGCTGGTCGACGGGCTCGCGGCCGAGCGCTCTGGTCGAGAAGAACGGGCTCTCGCTCATCACCAGACGCGGCGGATCGTCCATCACCTGATAGACCACGCGCGTGAGGCCGCCCCCGCCCTCGAGGCCGGCGGCGCTGATGAACGCCATCGAGCTCGCCGTCCCCATGAAGAAGACGTACTCCTCGTCGTCGCGGTTGCGCGCCTTGTAGGGGACGATCGACTTGATCTGGCGGATGATGACGTCGGTCGCCACCCGCAGGCGCTGCGCCGCCACCACCGCCACCTCCCCCCGCTCCATCGCCCGGATGCCCAGATGGAAGGCGCCGTAGCAGATCACGGTGACGAGCGCGAGCGCCGTGAGCGCGATGACGATCTCGAGGAGGGTGAAGCCGCCGCGGCCAGTGCGCGCGTCGTCATTCATTTTCGGGGGCCATCCGCAGGCTCTTCAACGTGTACGTCTTGGCGCCCGCGCCGTCTTGCCAGGTGATGTCGACCTGGAGGTAGCGGAGCGAGTAGTCGGACTGGAAGTCGAGCGCCTTGTCGCTCAAGCCCTCGTCCGGCCCGGCGTGGCGAACCAGGACGTGGGTGCGGAAGCCCTCGGCGCTGTCGCGGTTCTCGCTGTGGTCCTGGATTTCCGGGGTGGCGATCAACGCGTCCATCGCCGCGCGCGCCGCCAGCACGGCGCGGGTCTCGCGGCTCGCCCGCTGCTGCATGCGGAGGCTCGCGCCGAAGATCTGCAGGCAGGTGACGACCCCCACCCCGAGGATCGCGAGCGCGACCGCGACCTCGATGAGCGTGAAGCCAACACTCCCGGGGGCCCGTCCAGTGCTCGGCCGCTCCGCGGCCTGCGCGCTTCCGATGCCCCCGGACCAACACCCGCGCGGCTCCCGCCGCGCGCAGCATGAGCGCTCTCGCGCCCGGGCTCCCTCCGTGCCCCTCATCCGGCGGCGTCTCCCACGTGGACCGTACCGAGGAGCGGATCGAGCAGGACGCTCAGGCGGTGCTCTCTTCGATCACGCCGGCCCGCGACGATCACCTCGGCGCCGCTCGTGCTCCCGTTCGGGAAGAAGAGGATCTGCACCACCCCGTCACCGAAGGCCTGGCCGCCGCGCACGTCCTCGATGACGGCGCGGTCGGTGAGCACCGCCCAGCGGCCCCAGCCGGTGGTGTGGATGCTGTTCTCGATGGCGTCGATGACCAGCTCCTGCGGCTGGCCGAGCGCCACCGCCTCGCCCCGGCAGTAGTGCATGGTGGACGCGATCTGGCGCGCCGCGCGGCGCACCTCGCGCGCCTCGTAGCCGCCCTCGACCATGGGCACGACGAGCGCGCTCCCGATGGCGACGATGACGAGCACCACCATCATCTCGAGGAGGGTGAAGCCGGATGTGGGCCGCGGACTCACCCGCTATCTCCGTCGTAGCTGGTGATGTCGCGGTTGTCGCCGTCGCCGCCGGGGGCGCCGTCGCCGCCGTAGGAGAGGAGGTCGTAGGGACGCCCGCCCTCGCCCGGGCTGCGGTAGTAGTAGGGGCGACCCCACGGATCGGCCGGGACGTCCTTCTTGATATACGGGCCGTCCCAGCGGTCGGCGCCGAAGGGTCGCTGGCGGAGCGCCGCGAGCCCCTCCTGCGTGGTCGGGTAGCGGCCGACGTCGAGGCGGAAAGTGTCGAGCGACGTGCCGAGCATCTCGATCTGGGCGCGCGCCGCCTTCAGCTTCGCCTTCTCCCCCTGCTTGATGAAGTTGGGGCCGACGAGCGCCACCAAGAGCCCGATGATGACCATCACGACCATCATCTCGATGAGCGTGAAGCCCGACTCCCATTTCCGCGTTCGCATGGATGCACTCCTCACATCGGTAGATCGTTGACGCTGAAGATCGCCGACAGCATGGAGATCACGATGGACCCCACCCCGAGGCCCATCACCAGGATGAGCACCGGCTCGAGCAGGCGCGTGAACTGCTGGATCTGGACCCGCACCTCGCGGTCGAAGTGGTCGGCGACACGGATCAAGAGCTCGTCGAGCTTGCCGGTCTCCTCGCCGACCGCGATCATCTGCACGGCGAGCGGCGGGAAGACGCCCGAGCGGGCGAGCGGCTCCGCGACCCCCGCGCCCTCGCGCACGCCGACCTCGACCTCGCCGAGCGAGCGCGCGATCACCTGGTTGCCCGCCACCTCCTTCACGATGCCGAGCGCCTGCAGCATGGGGACGCCGCTCTTGAGCAGGGTGCCGAGCGTGCGCGCGAGGCTCGCGACCTCCATCTTGCGCAAGAGCTGCCCCACCAGCACGAGGCGGAGCTTCCACTGGTCCCACTCGTAGCGCCCGCGCGGGGTGCGGATCGAGTAGCGCAGGCTGCCCGCGACCAGGCCCACCGCCCCGATCCCGGCCCACCAGTAGCCGCGCACCGCCTCCGACACCGCGAGGAGCACCCGCGCCTGCAGCGGGAGCGCGCGGCCCATCTCGGAGAACAGGACCGTGAACTTGGGCAGCACGTAGATGAGCAGCACGAGGATCGAGACGCCCATCGCGCAGACGAGGAGCACCGGGTAGGTGAGCGCCGCGCGCACCTCGTCGCGCAGCTGCTGCCCGCGCTCGAGGTACTCCGAGAGCCGCTCGAGCACCAGCTCCAGGAAGCCGCCGATCTCGCCCGCGCGGACCATGTTCACGTAGAGGGGCGGGAAGACGCGGTGCTGGCCGAGCGCCTCGGCGAGCGACTTGCCACCCTGCACGGCGTGCAGCACGTCGCCCAGGATGCGCTTCAGCTCCAGGTTGTCGGCCAGCTCGGCGAGCGTGGCGAGGCTGCGGTCGAGGGGCAGGCCCGAGGACACGAGCGCCGACAGCTCCTGGGTCATGATGAGCAGGTCGCGGCCCTTGACGCGGCGGCGCCGGAGCGCGGGCAGCGCGGGCAGCTTGGCGCCGGCCGCGCGCGGGCGGGCGCCGTCGCTCGAGGCGATCGTGATCGGGATGAGGCCGCGATCGTGCAGGCGCGCAACCACCGCCGGGACCTCGCCGGCCTCGATCGTCCCCTCGACGACCTTCCCCTGCGGATCAACCGCGCGATACTGGAATTGCGCCACCAGGGCTCCTCCCGCCGCCCGTCCACCACACCGCTACACGGAGGCTAAAGTGCGGGAAAATCATTACATTCATATACCGACGGTGGGCACCTTTTCAACTTCGCAGAGGCCCCGGCAGCCTACCTCGACGCCCCTTAGACTCGGATTCCACGCCGCGCTTCAAGCCGGGAGGCGCACGCGGCCGTCCATGCTCGGGGGCGACTCGATGCCGAGCAGCCCTCCCTCCTGCGCCGTCGCTTTGGCTACGCCTCGTCGGTCGTCGCTGCGCTCGCCCGTCTCGGCTCCCGGCTCGGCGTTCTCGCGACGAGCCGCCTCGCGGACAGCACCCTAGACCTCTTCCTGCGTGACGCGCACCACCTCGGCCACGGTGGTGACGCCGGTGCGGACCTTCTGCCAGCCGTCCTCTCGCAGCGTCCTCATCCCCTGCTGTACGCTCGCGTCCTTGATGATGTCGGCCGAGGAGCGCTTCAGGATGAGCGGCCGGATCACGTCGTTCACCAGCAGGAGCTCGAAGATGCCCGAGCGCCCGCGATACCCGGTCCGTGCGCAGTCGTCGCAGCCCTCACCCTCGTAGACCTCCCCCGCAGCGCCGTTGCCGCCGATCTCGCGCATCACCGCGGCCGTCACCTCCGCCGGCCGGCGGCACTTCGCGCAGACCTTGCGCACCAGGCGCTGGGCGAGCACCCCGAGCAGCGAGGAGGCGAGCAGGTAGTCCTCCACCCCCATCTCGAGGAGACGCGACACGGCGCCCGCCGCGTCGTTGGTGTGCAGGGTCGAGAAGACGAGGTGGCCGGTGAGCGC
>JBKPBB010000293.1:0-2265 GCA_046744245.1 Thermodesulfobacteriota bacterium | reverse complement strand
GGGCGGCGGCGTCCTCATCAACATCTCCTCCGTCGCGGGCGTCCACGGGGCGATGATGATGGCGCACTACGGCGCCGCCAAGGCGGCGGTGATCAACTTCACCCGCACCCTCGGCATGGCGTGGGGCCGCCAGAACATCCGTGTCAACTGCATCGCCCCCGGGCCCGTCGAGACCGAGGGCTACCTCGAGGTCCTGCACAAGACCAACCCGGATGCCAAGAAGGTCTACGACGCCGTCGCTAACCGGGTCGGCATGGGCCGCTGGGGCCGCGTGGAGGAGATCGCCCATCCGTGCATCTTCCTCGCCTCCGATGCCTCGTCGTTCATGACCGGCGCCACCATCATCGTGGACGGCGGCCCGCCCCCGCAGCTCGGCGAGGGATGATGGGACTATCCTGCTCGGTACCGACCTCGCGTATACTCTCGATGAACCCGTTCGTCATCGAAAGGAGCCCACGCCATGAGAGAAGCTGTCGTCGTCGCCAGCTCGCGCACGCCGCTCGCCAAGTCGTTCCGCGGATCGTTCAACCTGACGCGCCCCGATGACCTGGCCGCCCACTGCATCCGGGATGTGCTGGGCAAGGTACCCCAGCTCGACCCCGCCGAGATCGAGGACGTGATCCTGGGTTGCGCGCAGCCCCACGGCCCCCAGGGGAGCAACGTGGCGCGCGTGGCCGCGATCCGCGCCGGGCTGCCGGTCTCGGTGGCGGGAACCACCGTGAACCGCTTCTGCTCCTCGGGACTCCAGGCCATCGCGATCGCCGCCCATCACATCATGCTGGACGGCGCCGACGCGGCGATCGGCGGGGGCCTCGAGAGCATCACGATGATGAAGCGCGAGACCGATCCCAACGCGTGGGTGATGGAGCGCAAACCCGGCATCTACATGGTGATGGGCGACACGGCGGAGGTGGTGGCCAAGCACTACAACATCACGCGCCAGGCGCAGGACGAGTACTCCCTGCTCTCCCAGCAGCGCATCGCGCGCGCCCAGCAGGATGGGTTTTTCAAGGAAGAGCTGGCGCCGCTCCAGGTGGTCCGCGGCATTCTCGACAAGAAGACGGGCGAGATCGTCGGCAAGGAGGACTACTACGTCGACAAGGACGAGTGCAACCGGCCCGATACCACGCTCGAAGGGCTGCTGGCGCTGCCGCCCCACTTCGACAAGACGAGCGGCACGGGCACCGTCACCGCCGGCAACTCGTCCCAGCTCTCCGACGGCGCCTCCGCCACGCTCGTGATGTCGATGGAGCGCGCCAAGGCGCTCGGCGTCAGGCCGAAGCTCGTCTTCCGCGGCTTCGCGATCGCCGGCTGCGAGCCCGACGAGATGGGGGTGGGGCCGGTGTTCGCGGTGCCCAAGCTGCTCAAGCGTCACGGCCTCAAGATCGACGACATCGATGTGTGGGAGCTGAACGAGGCCTTCGCCTCCCAGGTGGTGTACTGCCGCGACCGGCTCGGGCTCGATCCCGCCAAGCTCAACCCGAACGGCGGCTCCATCTCGATCGGCCACCCGTTCGGCATGACCGGCTCGCGCATGGTCGGCACCATCGCCAACGAGATGCTGCGGCGGAAGGCGCGCTACGGCGTGGTAACGATGTGCATCGGCGGCGGCCAGGGCGCGGCGGGATTGTTCGAAGCGTGTAACTAGGACGTCGCCTGTCAGGGTCAGCGCGCACGGCCCCGTCCAGTCGGGCGGGGCCGTGCTGCGTCAACGCTCGCGGCATTGGGCAGCTCCGCTCGCGAGCGCGTTCCTCTTCGTCCAGGTTCGAACGGGAGCGTGAGTGTCCTTCGAGGATCGCCATGAGTCAGGACTTCGATCGTGTCATCAACCGTCTGCCAACGGAGAGCAACAAGTGGCACCGCTATCCGCCCGACGTGCTCCCGCTGTGGGTGGCGGACATGGACTTCCGCTCGCCCGAACCCGTGATCCAAGCGCTTCGCGAGCGCGTGGAGCACGGCGTGTTCGGCTACGGCGTGGAGCAGCCCGAGTTCTACGAGGTGTTTCTGGACCGGCTCCAGAAGCGTTACGGCTGGCGCGTGTCGCGCGACGCCATCCTCGTGATCCCCGGGGTGATTCCCGGCTTCAACGTCGCCTGCCGGGCCGTGACCACACCGGGCGATGGTCTCCTGCTCCAGACGCCGGTGTACCCGCCCATCCTGCGCGTGCCCCAGAACGTGGCACTCGCCTCCAACGCGATGGAGCTCGACCGTCAGACCGACGGCCGCTACCTGATCGACTTCGACCGCTTCGAGGCGGCGATCCGC
>JBKPBB010000085.1:0-3197 GCA_046744245.1 Thermodesulfobacteriota bacterium | reverse complement strand
TGGATCGTCCTGCTCCATCTGATCCAGGTGGGCCTGTGGGCCGTTGTCTTCTGGCGCGCGCGCGAGCTGCCGACCCTGGAGACGGCGGTCTACTTCTCTCTCGTCAGCTACACCACGATCGGCTTCGGCGACGTCGTCCTCGGGCCTGGCTGGCGGGTCCTGGCCGGCATCGAGGGCCTCACCGGGATCCTGCTGGCCGGCTGGTCGACGGCGTTCGTGTTCGCGGTCGTGAATCGCATGTACGAGCACTGGAGGCACGTGCACGACGCGTCCTGACGACGGCGCCTGCCAGTTACGCGGAAGCCACGTCCGCTCGTGCGTAAGAGACTGTGCCGCGATCGCTCACCGGGATCCCTCGGCGGGCGTCCCAGGGCCATTCAGCGTCCAGCTGCCGTGCGGGGAAGGAAGCGACGTACCACAGGAGCGCTTTCGCCGTCGAGCCCGCTGACGCCGCCCGGCGCGCGTGCTATCCGGCTCGGGTGCCGATCACCGGGACGGCCGCGCCGCGCGTCCGCGAGCTTCTCGCCGCCGCGCTGCTCTGCCACGTGGCCGCGGGTTGCGCGCTGAACCCGGTCAGCGGGCGCCCCGAGGTGGTGCTCGTCACCCGCGCCCAGGAGCGGAAGATGGGTGAGGACGAGGCGCGCCGGGTCGCCGCCACCATGGGGCTCGTCGACGCTCCGGCGCTCACCGCCTACGTGAGCGCGGTGGGGCACCGGCTCGCGGAGCAGGCGCCGGGGGGTGACGCTTACACCTTCAACGTCGTCGACGCCGAGGAGCCGAACGCCTTCTCGCTCCCGGGAGGCTACGTCTACGTGTGTCGTGGCCTCCTCGTGCTCATGAACTGCGAGGACGAGCTGGCCGGGGTGCTGGGTCACGAGATCGGGCACGTCGCGGCCCGCCACGCCGTGAGCCGGGTGACGCGCGCCGCGCCGCTCGCGGTGGTGACGGGCCTCGGGGCAGCGGTGACGGGGATCGTGAGCCCCACGCTGGGCAGTGTCGTGGGCGGGATCGGCGGCCTCGCTGGGGAGTTCGTCCTGGCCCCCTACAGCCGCGGCCAGGAGGCGGAGGCCGACCAGATCGGTCAGGAGCTCGCGGCGCGAGCGGGCTGGGATCCGGCAGGGCTCACACGCGCGCTGCAGACGCTCGAGCGCGAGGAGGCGCTCCATGCGGGGGAGGCGCGACCCATGGCGTTCTTCGCGACGCATCCGCCACTTCCAAGCAGGGTCGCCGACACGGCGGCGCGCGCGGGTGGCTTGCAGCGCGGCTCAGCCGCACCGATCACCGCCACGCGCGCCGAGTTCCTGCGGCGCCTCGACGGGCTCCCGGTCGACCCGCGCCCCGGGGACGGTGTCGTCGAGGGTGAGCGCTTCGCGCACCCCGACCTCGGCTTCGAGCTGAGCTTCCCCGCCGGCTGGAAGGTAGCGAACGGCCGGCAGACCGTCGCGGCCGTCGCGCCCGGCCGGGACGCGATGATCGTTCTCGAGGGCGCCGGGAATGGGACCGATCCGACGGTCGCGCTCCAGGCCTTCGAAAAGCAGGCAGGGATCGACCTCTCGTCGGGTGCCGAGCGGTTCGAAGTCAACGGCCTCCCTGCCGTTCGCGCGGCCGCCCGGGCACGTACCCGTGACGGTCCTCTCGTGCTCGAGATCACCTGGGTCGCGGAAGACGACCACATCTACCGCATCGTCGGCGCGACCACGCCGTCGAGGGTCGCGACCTTCCAGCCGGCCTTTCGCGAGGCCGCCGCGAGCTTCCGGCGCCTCACCGCGGCCGAACGCGGCAGCTTCCGTGAGTTCCGGCTGCGCCTCGTCGCCGCCCGCGGCGGTGAGACGCTCGCGCAGCTCGTCACGCGCGCCAACGCGGCTACCTGGAGCACGGAGATGGTCGCGGTCGCCAACGGCCTGGAGGCAGGGACGCCGCTCCGTGGAGGGGAGCTTCTCAAGGTACCGCGCGCCGAGCCTTACCGCCCGCGCTGAACGAGAGAGGGGCCATCCTCCTCTACACGGAGCTCGTGCCCGGGCGGGACCGTGACGTACTGGGGCTGTTCGGCCTCACCCGCATCTCTCCGCTCACTCAGAACAGCCATCCTTGACAGAGCGCCTCGATATTGGCGTGGGTGGGTCGGATCCGGTCCATGAATACTTCCACGGCGAGACGGGGGAAGGACTCGGCGCCTCGCATCAGACGGGCTGGACGGCGCTCGTCGCGGCGCTGGTCGCCGACCGCGCGCGTCGCATCCACCGGGGACGGGAGCTACGATGACCGACACGTCACTCGACACGCTTTGCGTGAACACCATCCGGACCCTCGCGATGGATGCGGTGCAGCAGGCGAACTCGGGGCATCCGGGGACGCCGATGGCGATGGCGCCGGTCGCGTATGCGCTCTGGCAGTGGCAGATGCGCTTCGACCCGGACGACCCGATCTGGCCGAACCGCGACCGCTTCGTCCTCTCGATGGGCCACGCCTCGATGCTGCTCTACTCGTTGCTCCACCTGACCGGGGTGAAGGCGGTCAACCCCGAGTACGAGACGCTCGGGACGCCGGCCGTGACGCTCGACGACATCCGCCGCTTCCGCCAGCTCGACAGCAAATGCCCGGGACATCCCGAGTACCACTGGACCTCCGGCGTCGAGACGACGACGGGGCCCCTCGGTCAGGGCGTCGCGACCAGCGTCGGGATGGCGATCGCAGGGCGCTGGCTGGCGGCGCGCTACAACCGCCCGGACTACCCGCTCTTCGACTACGACGTGTACGCGCTCGGCGGCGACGGCTGCATGATGGAGGGCGTGTCCAGCGAGGCGGCCTCGCTCGCCGGACATCTGCGCCTCTCGAACCTCTGCTGGATCTACGACAACAACCGCATCACGATCGAGGGGCGGACGGACCTCGCCTTCACGGAGGACGTCGCGAGCCGGTTCCTCGCCTACGGATGGAACGTCGTGCGCGTCGGGGACGCCAACGACCTCGACCTGCTCGGAAAGGCCCTCACGGCGTTCAAGGCCTGCACCGACCGTCCGACGCTCATCATCGTCGACAGCCACATCGCCTGGGGATCGCCGCACAAGCACGACTCGAGCGCCGCGCACGGCGAGCCGCTCGGCGAGGACGAGATCCGTCTGACCAAGGAGGCGTACGGCTGGCCGCCGGACGCGAAGTTCCTGGTGCCCGATGCCGTGCCCGACCATTTCCGCCGC
>JBKPBB010000231.1:0-2352 GCA_046744245.1 Thermodesulfobacteriota bacterium | reverse complement strand
GGGCCGGGGCGACCGCCGCCGTCCCGCTCGCGGCGCTGGAGCGCGGCCAGGTGCTCGAGGACGCGACCCTGGTGGTGAACGCGACGCCACTCGGCCTCGTGGGGAGCGGCCCGCGCGTGCGCTACGTTGCCGCGCCGCGGGGCTGCCTGTTCGTGGACCTGGTGTACGCCGCACGCCCGACGCCCTTCCTGGCCGGTGCCGCGCACGCCGGCCGGCCGACGCTCGGCGGTGCCCACATGCTGCTCCACCAGGGCGCGCTCGCCTTCGAGGCCTGGACCGGCCGCCGCGCGCCGCGCGCCGTGATGGCCCGCGCGCTGCGCGCCGCGGGACTCGCGTTGACTCTGCTGCCGGGCGCCGCTACGGTCGCCGGGCGCCGCCCTCCGACACGATGAGCTCCCGTCTCGGAGAGGCCCTGCAGAAGCGCGGCGACCTGACCCCCGAGCAGGTGACGCACGCCGCCGAGCAGCAGCGGGAGCACGGCGGCGCACTCTCCACCCACCTGGTCCGGCTCGGCTTCGTGACCGAGGAGAAGCTCCTCTCCTACCTCGAGCGCGAGTACCGCCTGCCGGTCGTCGATCCCCTCTCGCTCGACATCCCGCGCGAGGTGCTGGGCATCGTGCCGCAGGTCCTGGTGACGAAGCACCACCTGGTCCCCACCAGCCTGGTCCGCTCGACGCTCACCCTGGCCATGGCCGACCCCTCCAACCTGACGGCCATCAACGAGGTCAAGTTCCTGACCGGCTACGACGTCAAGGTCGCGGTCGCCGCGCCCACCGTCATCCAGCACGCCATCGAGCGCTACTACGACCGCCAGACGGACTACGACGAGGTGCTCTCGCAGCTCGGGAACGACTCGCTCGAGCTCCTCCACGGCGAAGCCGAGATCGACCTGAAGGAGCTCGAGCGCGCCACCGAGGAGGCGCCCGTCGTCCGGCTGGTGAACGCGCTCCTGACCGACGCCATCCGCAAGCGCGCGAGCGACGTCCACGTCGAGCCCTACGAGAAGATGCTGCGCGTCCGCTTCCGCATCGACGGCGTGCTCTACGAGATCATGCAGCCGCCGCTCAGGCTGAAGAACGCGCTCACCTCGCGCATCAAGGTGATGGCGCAGCTCGACATCGCCGAGCGCCGCCTGCCCCAGGACGGCCGCATCAAGATGAAGCTCGCCGGCAACAAGGAGATGGACTTCCGCGTCTCCGTCCTGCCCACCATGTTCGGCGAGAAGGTGGTGCTCCGCCTGCTCGACAAATCGAACCTCCAGCTCGACATGACCAAGCTCGGCTTCGAGGAGCGGGCGCTCAAGCACTTCAAGGACGCCATCTACAAGCCGTTCGGCATGGTGCTGGTGACCGGGCCGACCGGCAGCGGCAAGACCACCACGCTCTACTCGGCGCTCGCCGAGCTCAACAAGGTGAGCACCAACATCTCGACCGCCGAGGACCCCATCGAGTTCAACCTGGTGGGCATCAACCAGGTGCAGATGCACGACGAGATCGGCCTCAACTTCGCGGCCGCGCTGCGCGCTTTCCTGCGCCAGGATCCCGACGTCATCATGGTGGGCGAGATCCGCGACTTCGAGACGGCCGAGATCGGCGTCAAGGCCGCGCTCACCGGCCACCTCGTGCTCTCGACGTTGCACACCAACGACGCGCCCTCGACCGTGAACCGCCTCCTCAACATGGGGGTCGAGCCCTTCCTGGTGGCGAGCTCGATCAACCTGATCATGGCGCAGCGCCTGGCGCGCGTGATCTGCGCCCAGTGCAAGGAGGAGCACCCGGTGGCGCCCGAGGTGCTGCGCGAGCTCGGCTGGACCGGCGACCCGTTCATGGCCTACCGCGGCGCCGGGTGCACGGCCTGCGGCGGCACCACCTACCGGGGCCGCATCGCGCTCTACGAGGTCATGCCGATGGGGGACGAGCTGCGCGAGCAGATCCTGGCCGGCGCGACCGCGCTCGACTTGAAGCGCGCCGCGGTCGGGGCCGGGATGAAGAGCCTCCGGCAGAGCGGCCTCTCCAAGGTGGCGGACGGCATGACCACCATCGAGGAGATCCTGCGCGTCACGATGGCCGACTAGAGGCCGACCCGAGACTCTGTCTCGGGTCGGGACGGACAGCGAGCGTGCCGCCCGGTGGACAGGGCCGACGGCGTGCCGCGGCCGGCGAAGCCGGCGCGGCAGACGTGCCGGAGCGTGAGCGCGTGGTAGCTAGGCCGGCGTACGATTTTGTTCCACCCGCGTTTCGCGTCCGTAACGCCCTGACACAAAGCTGACGGCCGGGCGGCCGCACGGTGCGGCCGGATGAGGGATGGCAGGTGGCACGCCCCCTGCTTTCCCGAGCGCCATGCCATCCATCG
>JBKPBB010000251.1:0-4749 GCA_046744245.1 Thermodesulfobacteriota bacterium | reverse complement strand
GTCATCAACAAGCTCGACGGCTCCGCCTTCGACGACCATGAGCTACGCCTCGTGCAGAGCCTCGCCGACCACGCCGCGATCGCGATCGAGAATGCCTCCCTCTACCGGCAGGCTCAGCAGGCGGCGCTGACGGACGATCTGACGGGTCTCGGGAACACGCGGCACTTCAACCGGGTGCTCCCGGCGCTGCTCGCGCGCGGTGGGCCGGTGTCCCTGTTGGTGCTCGACCTCGATGGGCTCAAGGCCGTGGTGGACCGCTTCGGGCACCTGGTGGGGAGCCGCGCCATCGCCGAGGTGGGGCACGTGATCGGTGGGCGGCTCAGGCCGGGGGACGTGGCGGCGCGGTTCGGCGGGGACGAGTTCGTCGTGATCCTCCCAGCGACGGACCCGACGGCCGCGCGCACGATCGCCGAGGGGCTGCGGGAGGCGATCGCCGCCTGCGCCATCCCGGGCGATCGGGAGGGCAGGACGCTCACCGTGAGCATCGGCGTGGCGACCTTCCCGGATCACGCGGATGACGCGGAGGGGCTGTTCCGCGCGGCCGATGCCGCGATGTACGCGGTCAAGCGGAGTACGAAGAACGGCGTGGCGAGAGGGAGGAGAGCGGCCGAGGGCGGGTGAAGCCAGGAGCGCGACCCGCTCCGGTCGCGCCGGCTCAGCGCACCGGCTCCTTCCCCTCCTCCAGCGCCTGCAGCTCGAAGGTGTTGCGCCACGGCCCGAGGAGGCCGAGCCGCACCCACGCCTGGTAGAGGTAGTCCGTCGCCGCACCCGGGTCGCCCGGGCGCTCGACGCGCACCACCGTCACCTGCAGCTCGGGCCGGGTTTGCGCCAGCTCGAGCGCGCGCGCGACGCGCCGCTCCCACTCCTCCACGCTCGCGATGCGGATGCCGTGGTGGTCGGTCAGGTCGGCCTCCTGCGCCTCCAGCGCCGCGAGCGCGCGCCCGAGCTCCGCGTCGCTCCGCCGCAGGCGGGCGAGCGCGTCGAACACCGCCCGCGCCGCCGGCGTCGGGCGGAGGTAGAGCGCGCCGCGGTTCAGGTCGTCGCCCAGGCGGTAGCCGACGAGATGCGGCTTGCGCACGATGAGCGTCCACGGGAAGAGCGCCTCGATGCACGCCGAGAGGCCGTCCACGTGCTCGGGCGGGACGCAGTAGTTGTTGTGGTTCCACGCGTCCACGCCCCGCGCATAGCACGGCGCGCGCCGCGTGGGCGAGCCTCCTCGTGGCCTTGACGCCGCCGCCCGCGGCCTCCTAGTGTCCGCCCATGGCGACCGTGCTGGACGGCGTGCAGGTGGTCGAGGTCGCAGACTGGGGCTTCGTCCCCTCCGCCGGCACCGCGCTCGGCGACTGGGGCGCGGAGGTGGTGAAGATCGAGCACCCGCGCCACGGCGACCCGATCCGCGGCCTGATCACGGGCGGCATGATCCCCGGGGCGACGGGCCGCAACTTCATCGTCGAGCAGCTCGGGCGACAGAAGCGCAGCGTCGGCATCGATCTCGGGACCGACGACGGCCGCGCGCTCCTCTACCGCCTGGTCGAGCGCGCCGACGTGTTCCTGACCAACTTCCTGCCCGACGCGCGCGAGCGCCTGCGCATCACCTACGAGGACCTGCGGCGCGTGAACCCGCGCCTCGTCTACGCCAAGGGCCACGGCCAGGGCGCGCGCGGGCCCGACGCGCGCCGCGGCGGCTACGACGGCGTGTCGTTCTGGGCGCGGGGCGGGATCGCGGACCGGCTCTCGACGCCCGGCGGGCCCTACGTGCAGCAGCGGCCCGCCTTCGGCGACTTCATCGGCGGGATGTGCATCGCGGGCGGCGTGGCGGCGGCGCTCTTCCGGCGCGAGAAGACCGGCCAGGGCATCGAGCTCGACGTCTCGCTCCTCGGCACCGCCATGTGGGTGCTCTCGCCCGACATCGTCGCCGCCCTCATGTACGGCGCCCTGCTGCCCTCGGCGGGCGAGATGCGCGTCACGCCGAACCCGCTGGTCGGGAACTACGTCTGCCGGGACGGGCTGTCGATCGTCCTCATGATGCTCCAGGCGGAGCGCTTCTGGCCGCACTTCGCGGAGACGATCGGCCGCCGGGACCTCCTCGAGCGCTACCCGACCCCCGCGGCCCGAGCGGAGAAGCGCCAGGAGATCGCCGAGGAGCTGACGCGCCACTTCGCGACCCGGCCGCGCGACGAGTGGGCGCGCATCCTGCGCGCCTCGGAGTGCATCTGGGGGCCGCTGCAGAGCCCGCTCGACCTGCCCCAGGACCCGCAGGTCGAGGCCAACGGCTACCTGCTCGAGTCGCCCGCGCCCGAGGGGACGGTGCGCGTGTGCGCGAACCCGGTCCAGTTCGCGGGCGAGCCGCCGGTCGTCCGGCGCGCCGCGCAGGACGCCGGGGCGCAGACCGAGGAGGTGCTGCTCGAGCTCGGCTGCACCTGGGAGGAGATCGCACGCTGGAAGGAGAGCGGGGTGGTGGCGTGAGCTCGCCCGGCACGCCCCCTTGACTCACCGAATATAGCGGCGCTATAGAGCGGCCCGTGCCCTCCCGCGCCGCCGCTCTCGCCCGCTCCCGCGACGCCGAGTCGGAGACCACGCGGCGCGCGATCCTGGCGGCCGCCGAGGACCTGCTCGCCGAGGGCGACCTCTCCATCCGTCAGCTCTGCGCGCGCGCCGGCGTGACCCCGCCCACCATCTACCATCACTTCGGCGACAAGCGCGCGCTCGTCGAGCGCGTGATCGACGACTGCTTCGCGGAGTTCGACCAGGCGCTGGCGCGCCGCCGCCCTCCGGCCGACCCGGTCGAGGCGCTCGCCTGGGCCTTCGACCGCTACGTCGAGTACGGCCTCGCGCACCCGGCCCACTACCGCCTCATGTTCCAGCAGCGCGACGCGCGGCGGTCCACGCCGGCCGGCCTCGCGTCGTACGACCGGCTCCGCCGCATGCTCGCCGCCATCGCCGCCGCGGGCCAGCTGCGCGTCCCGGTCGAGGAGGCGACGCGCGCCTGCTGGTGCGCCGCGCACGGCGTCACCTCGCTGCTCGTCGGCGGCTACTTCTCCGCCCGGGATTCCGCCGTCGCGCTCCTGCGCGACGGGTTGATCGCCCAGCTCACCACGGCCCCGGCCGGGCGGCGCGCGCGCCGCCCCCGCGGCCAGAAAGGGAACCGGCCATGGCACGTCGCGAATCGGAGGTGAACGCGTTCCTGCAGGGCAACTTCGCCCCCTGGCGCATGGAGGGCGTGGCCGAGGACCTCGAGGTGACCGGCCGCATCCCACACGAACTCGCCGGCACCTACTACCGCAACGGGCCGAACCCCGCGTTCGAGCCGCCCGGGCGCTATCACTGGTTCGACGGCGACGGCATGATCCACGCCATCGCGCTCGGCGACGGGCGCGCGCACTACCGAAACCGCTACGTGTCGAGTGCCGGTTTGAAGGAGGAGCGCGGCGCGGGCCGCGGGCTCTTCTCCGGGCTCCTCGACATCGACCCGAGCGAGGCGCCGCGCTTCAAGAACACCGGCAACACGAACATCGTGTGGCACGCCGGGCGCCTGCTCGCGCTGATGGAGGCCGCCTTCCCGACGCGTATGGAGCCGTGCACCCTGGAGACGCTCGGCGAGTTCGACTTCGACGGGCGCCTGGCCGGCGCCATGACCGCGCATCCGAAGATGGATCCCGAGACCGGCGAGATGCTCTTCTTCGGCTACTCGCCCTTCCCGCCCCACCTCCAGTACCACGTCGCCGACCGGGAGGGCCGGCTGGTGCGCAGCGAGGTCATCGACGTCGCCTGGCCGTCGATGATGCACGACTTCGCGATCACCAAGGACCACGTGATCTTCATTCTCTGCCCCCTCGTCTTCAGCTTCGAGAACCTGGCGCAGCGCGGCGGCGTCTTCTCGTGGGAGCCCGAGCGCGGCACGCGCCTCGGCGTCATGCCACGCAGCGGCGGCAACGCGGACGTGCAGTGGTTCGAGACCGAGGCCTCGTACGTCTTCCACCCCATGAACGCCTTTGCCGACGGCGACGCGATCGTGCTCGACGTGGCGCGCTACGGCCGGCTCGACTTCATGAGCCCCCAGGCGGCCGCGAACCCGAGCTGGCGCGACGAGAACGCCGCCCGCATGCACCGCTGGCGGATCGACCTCCAGGCCGGCGGCGTCAAGTCGACGCCGCTCGACGACATCGTCACCGAGTTCCCGCGCGTCGACGAGCGCCGGCTCGGCCGGCGATACCGCTTCGGTTACACGGCGGCGCGCGAGCCCGAGCTGAACGACGGCGCGCAGCCGCTGTGGACCGCGGTCAAGAAGTACGACTTCGAGCGCGGCACCGCCGAAACCCGCCGCTTCGGCGCCGAGAACGGCGTCGGCGAGCCGCTCTTCGTCCCGCGCGGCGAGGGCGCGGCCGAGGACGACGGCTGGGTGCTGGTCCTCGCCTACGACCACGCGCGCAACACGAGCGACTTCTACATCCTGGACGCGCGCGACCTGCGCGGCGAGCCCGTGGCCGTCGTCCACCTCCCGCACCGCGTGCCCTACGGCTTCCACGGCAACTGGGTGGCGGCATGATCCGCTTCGGCCTGAACGTCGGCTACTCGGGCGCGCAGCTCGCGGTCGACATGGACCTCGTCCGCGAGGCCGAGCGCCTCGGCTTCCACTCGGTGTGGACGGCGGAGGCGTACGGCTCGGACGCGGTGACCCCGCTCGCCTGGATCGGCGGGCAGACGACGAAGATCCACCTCGGCTCGGCGATCATGCAGATGTCGGCGCGC
>JBKPBB010000186.1:0-4097 GCA_046744245.1 Thermodesulfobacteriota bacterium | reverse complement strand
GTGCGCGGGCTCGGCGATCTCCGCGCGCAGCGCGTCGGGACGCTCGAGGGATCGCTCGCGCTCGACCTGCTCCGTGCCGCCCCCGCGATCGACGTCGTCCTCTACGAGGGGGTCGAGGAGCCGTACCTGGACCTCGAGCGCGGGCGGATCGCGGCCGTGCTGCTCGACAACATCATCGCCGCCCGCTACGGGCTGCCGCGAGCGACCCTCCGGGCGGCGGGGACGGTGGGCGAGGGCGTGTACGCGATCGCCGTCCGGCCGGACGAGCCGGAATTGCTCCGCGCCGTCGACGGTGCGCTCGCCGCCGTGATGGGCGACGGCGAGCTGCGCCGCATCCTCGAGCGCTGGGAGCTCTGGGACGCGCGCCAGGCGACGCTCGCGGGCGCGGCGGCGCCGTCGGCGGGGGCCGCCGCGGCCGCCGGGACGCTCGCCTACCTCCCGCTCTTCCTCCGCGGCGCGGGCTTCACGGTCGTCATCTCGGTCCTCGCGATGGCGATCGCGATCGCCGGCGGGCTCGTGCTGAGCGTCGCGCGCCGCTACGGGGGGCCGGTCGTCGCCGCGGCGGCCGGCGTCTACGTCGAGCTGTTCCGCGGCACGCCCGTGCTGCTCCAGCTCTACGTGCTCTACTACGGCCTCGCTCCGCTGCTCACGCTCGACGCCTTCACCGCCGCCGTCGTGGGCCTCGGCCTCAACTACGCCGCCTACGAGTCGGAGCTCTACCGCGCCGGGCTCGAGGCGGTGCCCGCGGGGCAGAGCGAAGCGGCGCTCGCGCTCGGCATGTCGCGCTGGCTGGCGCTCCGGCGGATCGTGCTGCCGCAGGCGCTGCGCGTGGCGCTCCCGGGCGTGGCGAACGACTTCATCGCGCTCCTGAAGGACTCGTCGCTGGTGTCGGTGATCACCGTCGTCGAGCTGACCAAGCAGATGACGATCACGGCGGTCGACGTGCGCGGCTGGCTCGGGCCGGGCCTCCTGTGCGCCGCGCTCTACCTGGCGATGAGCTACCCGCTCGGACGCCTCGCGCGCCGCCTCGAGCAGCGCCTCGCGCCCGCGCCCGCATGACCGTCGTCACGGTGCGCGGGCTCCAGACCCGGCGGGGCGCCACCGAGGTGCTCCGCGGCATCGACCTCGAGGTGCGGGGCGGCGAGGTGGTGGCGGTGGTCGGGCCGTCGGGGAGCGGCAAGACGACGCTGCTGCGCGCGCTCAACTACCTGACGCCCTTCAGCGCGGGGGAGGTCGAGATCGCGGGCCACGCGCTCCGGCCGGGCATGAGCGAGCGGGCCGACGCGGAGGCGCTGCGCGCGGTGAGGACGCGCGTCGGGATGGTGTTCCAGAGCTTCAATCTCTTCCCGCACCTGACCGCGCTCCAGAACGTGACCGAGGCGCCGCGGCGAGTGCTCGGGCTCGACGCGGCGGCCGCCGAGGCGCGGGGGCGCGCGCTGCTCGCGCGCGTCGGGCTCGCGGAGCACGCGGGCGCATACCCGCAGACGCTCTCGGGCGGGCAGCAGCAGCGCGTGGCGATCGCACGGGCGCTCGCCATGGAGCCGGTGGTGATGCTCTTCGACGAGCCGACCTCCGCCCTCGATCCGCGTCTGGTCGGCGAGGTGCTCGCGGTGGTCGGCGATCTCGCATCGGCCGGGCAGACGATGGTGATCGTGACCCACGAGATCGCCTTCGCACGCCGGGTGGCGGATCGGGTCATCGTGCTGGTCGGCGGGCGGATCGTGGAGAGCGGAACGGCTGCGGAGGTGCTCGAGCGGCCGCAGGCGGCGGAGACGCGGGCGCTGCTCGGGCGTTGAGGGGGCGAGAGGTCGCTCGCCCAAGGGCTCCGGCAGGACTCCGCGTAGCCGATCGCCCCTTGCCGCGACTGACCTCCCGTATCTTCGATCCGGCAGTTCCATGAAGTTGGGGATTGGTGGGGGGGAAACATCCGTGGGAGGGATTGCTCAATCGACCGATCAAGTCCCTCAGCCGGAGGCTCCTCAATGGCGTGGAGACTGTTTGGTTCCACCTCCTTGTCTGGCGGCATCCCACGGCGAGGCCCGGAAAGCCGAGTGGCAGTGCCGAGGCATCGCCCCGGGTTGCGGGTGCTCATCGCGACCGCGCTGGCAAGCTCGCTGGCCACTCGGGCGGGTGCGACGGCCCCCGGTCCGGCAGACTGGCCGACCTACGGGCACGACGTGCATCGGACCTTCTCCGCCAGCACGACATTGGACCAGACCTCCGTCCGAACGCTGGCGCCCGCGTGGTTCTTCCCCACCGGCGACGCGGTGACCGCGAACCCCATCGAGGTGGGCGGCAGCATCTACGTCGGCTCGTGGGACGGCAACTTCTACGCGATCGATGCGATCAGCGGACAGCTCCGGTGGAGCTTCACGGTCGACGCCCAGAACGCGGTCCACCCGCAGCCGGGCAACCGGCAGCCCGGCGACGTGACGTCCGACGGCGGCATCATCACCTCGTCCGCCTATTTCCTTCCACAGCTCGGCAGCCGACCGGATCTGGTGATCTTCGGCGCGGGCTATACGCTGTACGCGCTCGTCGCCAACGACGATGCGTTCGGGCACGAGGCTGGCTCGCTGTACTGGAAGCACGCGTACACGGGGCGGCCCGAGCTGCCGCCCGACCCGGACAACGACGGGAGCCGCATCTTCTCGTCTCCGGCGGTCGTCGGCACTCACGTTCTCTTCAGCGTCGATGCCGACGGCGCTCCCGGCTACCGCGGGTATCTGGTGTCGGCCGACGTGAGCACCGGCAACCCCCAGTGGATCCGTGAGCTCGACGTCGACACCAACGGCAACATCCTCAACGACGGCTGCGGCAACGTGTGGGCCTCACCCACCATCATCGAGCGCATGAACCTGGAGATCGTCGCCGTCTCCGATTGCCACTACAACGGCACGCCCCCGTATCACGAGCGCGTGCTCGCCGTGAACATCAACGACGGGACGATCCGATGGACGTTCACCCCGCCGCGCCTCCTGCAGGGCGACCCGGCGTGCGACTGGGACTTCGGCGCCACCGCGAACCTCGGGACCGACTCGCGCGGCGCGCCGACCTTCCTCGGGGTGGCCGGAAAGGATGGGACGTACTACTCGCTGGATCCGGCCACCGGCAACCTGCGCTGGCAGCACAACGTCGTCTTCGGCGGCTTCGCCGGCGGGTTCATCGGCTCCACCGCCTACGACGGGCTGCGCGTCTACGGTGCGACGGCTCTGGGCGATTTCGGGCGCTTCGAGCCCTCCCCCAACGCTGCCGGTTGCCGACCCGGTGACCCGGACGACCAGCTGATCCAGGAACCGAGCATGCACGCGTTCGACGTCGTGACCGGAAACCTGGTCTGGCAGCAAGTGCTATCCCAATCGTTCGGGGCGACGACCGTCGCCGGCGGGATGACGTTCGTCGGAACGGGCATCAGCCAGGAGATCCAGATCCGTGATGCTGGCAGCGGCCTGTTGCTCAACACCCTGGCGCTGCCGGCAGGGAGCGACTCCGGCGTGGCGGTCGCGGGCAACGCCCTCTTCTTCGGGACCGGCACCTCGCAGCAGGGCACGCCGGCGGGCGTCTTCGCCTACACACCGCTTGGCGGCCCGCCGGTGTTGAGAACGCCTCCCCAGGGCACGATCATCTACTGGGACCATGACGAGCGGGAGGATTTCTTCGTCGACCCGGCTGGCCCCAGCGGCACGATCGTTCCCACCTGGGACCCCAACGGCCAGATGTGTCTGTTCCCGGACGGCTCGGGGCGCTTCGTCACCGGCTACAACCCGACACTGCCGGATCAGGGGCTCGGAACGTTCCCGCTGAAGGACCCGCCGGTCGGAGAGGCGGTGTGGGACGAGCACGGCAACTTCACCGGCCAGACCATCTTCGTTCCCGGCCCGTACGCCAACCCCGGGTCAACCGTCGGCGGCGACATTCCACCGGACCAGGCCAACGGCAACGCCTTCAACGACAACGGGACCTACACCGGGTGCGTCTTCGACTCCCACGGCAATCTCTTCGCCGTCGACATCGGTCAGGCGCAAGGCCAGTTCCCGCCGCCTGACAATGGTCGCCTGATCGAGTGGTTCGCCGACACGAACTACACGACCTACTGC
>JBKPBB010000248.1:0-4883 GCA_046744245.1 Thermodesulfobacteriota bacterium | reverse complement strand
CTTCGTCGGCGTGGTCACGATGATCGGCTACTTCCAGCTCTTCGCCGAGCCGTACGTCATGACCCAGGGCGGGCCGGCGGACAGCACGCTCAGCGTCGTGCTGCTCATGTACGAGGAGGGCTTCCGTTGGTGGAACATGGGCCACGGCGCGGCGATCGCCTTCGTGCTCTTCGCCATCATCCTCGCGTGCACGGCCTTGCAACTTCGGCTGCGCGGGCTCAAGCTCGGGGAGCGGGAGGTGGCGACGGCACCGGTGGGGCGACGGGGGGCGGAGGAGGCGGGCGCATGAGGCGTCGGGCCGAGGTCGTCCTGCTGCACGCGGCGCTCGTCGCGGGCGCCGTCCTGGTCCTCGTCCCCCTCCTGTGGATGGTCTCGGCGTCGCTGATGCCCGCCGGCGAGGCCACGGCCGTTCCCCCGCGGCTCCTGCCGAGCGCCGCCACGCTCGAGCACTATCGCGCGCTCTTCACGCGCCTCGACCTGGCGCGCGCCTTTCTCAACAGCGCCGGGCTCGCCGCCGCGGTCACCCTGATCGCGCTGGTCGTGAACTCGATGGCGGGCTACGCCTTCGCGAAGCTCCGCTTCGCCGGGCGCGAGCGCATCTTTCGCCTGCTGCTCGCCGCGCTCGTGATCCCGGCCCAGGTGGCCATGCTGCCGCTCTTCCTGATGCTCCGGGAGCTCCACCTGGTGAACACGTACGCGGGCGTGATGGTCCCCGGCCTGGCGAGCGTCTTCGGCATCTTCCTCGTCCGCCAGTACGCCCTCTCCATCCCGGAGAGCGTGCTCGACGCCGCCCGCATCGACGGCGCCGGCGAGTTCCGCATCTACCGCTCGCTGGTGCTGTACCTCTGCGCGCCCATCCTGGTGACGCTCGCCGTCTTCACGTTCATGGGGACGTGGAACGACTTCATGTGGCCGCTCGTCGTGCTTGCCGACGCGCGCCTCTACACCCTGCCGGTCGCGCTCGCGAGCCTCGCCGGCGAGCACGTGCAGGACGTGGAGCTCATGATGGCCGGGGCGGTGCTCACCGTGCTGCCCGTCGTGCTGCTCTTCGTCGGCCTGCAGCGCCACTACATCGCCGGCATCATGGCCGGCGGCGTGAAGGGGTAGCCCGCCGGGTGACCACCGCGCGACGCGCGAGCTGGCCGGCCGCTCTCCTCCTTGCGCTCCACCTGGGCGGCGCCTCCGCACGCGCCGAGGGCGTCGTCCTCGACGACTTCGAGACGCTCGGCGGCTGGACCACCGTCGCCTCCGAGGGCGCCCGGGTCTGGACGCTCCAGGAGCCCGGGCACACCGGCATGGGCATGCACGTCGGGTACGATCTCGGCTCGGGCGGCGGCTACGTCATCGTGCACAAACAGCTCTCGCTCCCGCTGCCCGAGAACTACGCCTTCACCTTCTACCTGCGCGGGGAAGGGCCCCGGAACAACTTCGAGTTCAAGCTCCTCGACGCGACGGGGAAGAACGTCTGGTGGCGAAACCAGCGCGACGTCTCCTTTCCCACCGACTGGCAGCCGGTCACGATCCGGAAGTCCCGCCTGACGCTCGCCTGGGGCGCCTCGCGAGCCCGCGAGCCGAAGCAGGTGGGCGCCATCGAGTTCGCGATCTCGGCCGGGGAGGGGGGCAGCGGCTCGATCTGGATCGACGACCTCCGCTTCGAGGAGCGCGAGCCGGTCACCCAGGACGGCGTCCTGCCCGAGGTGCAGGCCTCGACCTCGCTCCCCGGCCACGAGCCGCCGCTCATGCTCGACGGCGACCCGGCCACGAGCTGGAAGAGCGATCCGGTCCCGCGCGCCCAGTCGGTGGTCCTCGACTTCCGCAAGAACCGGGAGTACGGCGGCCTCGTCATCGACTGGGACCCCGACGACTACGCGAGCTCGTTCGCGGTGCAGGTCTCCAACGACGGCACGCAGTGGACGACCACTTTCTCGACCGCGACCGGCGACGGAGGCCGGGACTACATCTACATGCCGGACGCCGAGTCCCGCTTCATCCGCCTGGACCTCGAGCGCAGCAGCCGGGCGCAGGGCTACGGCATCGTCGCGCTCACCGTGCAGCCGTTCTCGTTCTCCGCCTCGCCGAACGACTTCTTCGCGGCGATCGCGCGGGACGCGCCCGCGGGGACGTATCCCAAATACCTCTACGGGCGGCAGACGTACTGGACGCTGGTCGGCGCCAGCGGCGACGACAAGAAGGGGCTCCTGAACGAGGAGGGAATGCTCGAGGTCGACAAGGGTGGGTTCTCGATCGAGCCCTTCCTCTACGCCGACGGCGGGCTCGTCACCTGGCACTCCGTCACGACCGACCAGGAGCTGCAGGACGGCTACCTCCCCATCCCCTCGGTCACCTGGCACCACGACCGGCTGACGCTCACCGTCACGGCGTTCGCGGCCGGGGAGGCGGGAGCGTCCACGCTCTACACGCGCTACCGCATCGCGAATCGCGGCGACCGCGGCGAGCCGGTACGGCTCTACGTGGCGATCCGTCCCTTCCAGGTGAACCCGCCCTGGCAGACGCTCAACGCGCCGGGGGGCGTGACGCAGATCCGCACCATCCGCTTCGACGGGCGCGTGGTGTGGGTGGACCGCGACCGGGCGGTGGTGTCGCTCACGCTGCCCGACCACTTCGGCGCCGCGACCTTCGAGGAGGGCTCGGTCACGCGCTTTCTCGCCGCGGACCGCGTGCCGCCGCGCACCGAGGTCACCGACCCGCTCGGCTTCGCTTCGGGCGCTCTCCAGTACAATCTCTACCTCGAGCCGAAGGGGCACGCCGAGGTCGACGTCGCCGTCCCCTTCCACGAGGCGGCGCCCACCGCCGCGCGCCTGATCGGCGCCGACGGCGCGGCGCACGTCGCCGAGCAGCAGGAGCGGACGCGGCGCGACTGGGAGAACGTGCTCGGGCGGGTGTCGATCGAGCTGCCCCCCGAGGCGAGCAACGTCGCGCACACGCTCAAGACGACCCTCGCCTACATCCTGATCAACCGCGACGGCCCCGCCATCCAGCCCGGGTCCCGCAACTACGCCCGCTCATGGATCCGGGACGGCGCCATCACCTCCTCCGCGCTGCTCGAGATGGGGTGCACGGCGGAGGTGCGCGAATTCCTGCGCTGGTACGCCCGCTACCAGGCCGCCGACGGCAAGGTGCCGTGCTGCGTCGACCGGCGCGGCGCCGACCGCGTCTCCGAGCACGACAGCCCCGGAGCCTTCGTGTACGCCGTGGCGGAGTACTACCGCTACACCCACGACGTGGGCTTCCTGCACGACATGTGGCCGCACGTGCTGGGGGCCGTCGACTACCTGGCGGCCTTGCGGGAACAGAGCATGGGCGACGACTTCAAGGCGCCCGACAAGGCGGCGTTCCATGCCATCCTGCCCGCCTCGATCAGCCACGAGGGCTACGCGGCGTACCCCGTCCACTCCTACTGGGACGACTTCTTCGCGCTCCGGGGCCTGAAGGACGCGGCCGACATGGCCCGGGTGGTCGGCGACGAGACGCGTACCGCCAAGCTCGCGGCCCTGCGCGACGCGTTCCGCGAGGCGCTCTACGCCTCGATCCGCCGGACCATGGCGCAGCACGGGATCGACTTCCTCCCGGGCTCGGCCGAGCTCGGCGACTTCGACCCGACGTCGACCAGCATCGCGCTCGCGCCCGCGGGCGAGATCGGAAACCTGCCGGAGCCCGCGCTGACGCGCACGTTCGACCGCTACTGGGGGGAGTTCGAGGCGCGACGCCACGGCGACACGGACTGGGAGGAGTACTCGCCCTACGAGCTGCGCAACGTGGGCGCGTTCGTGCGCCTCGGCGAGAAGCAGCGCGCGCTCGAGCTCCTCGACGCCCTCCTGGCCGACCAGCGGCCGCAGGCCTGGAACCAGTGGTCCGAGATCCTGTGGCGCGACCGGGAGGCCCCCCGGTTCATCGGCGACATGCCCCACACCTGGGTGGGCGCGACCTTCGTCCGTGCGGTGCGCATGATGCTCGCCTACGAGCGCGAGTCGGACCAGGCGCTCGTCCTCGCCGCGGGAGTCCCGGCCGCGTGGGCGACGGCCGAGCAGGGCATCAGCGTGAAGCGCCTGCCGACGTATTACGGGGTGCTCGACCTGCGCCTGCGCGCCGAGGGCGCAGATGCGCTGCGCGTGCGCGTCTCCGGGGACCTCGCCGTACCGCCGGGAGGCATCGTGCTGAGCTCGCCGCTCGCCCGGCCCCTGCGCAAAGTCACCGTGAACGGCCGGCCGCTCGCGACGCACACCGCCACCAGCGCCACCGTCCGGGAGTTCCCCGCGAACATCGTGCTCGGGTACTGACGACGACCCCGCTCGACCGCCTGGACGACCCCGCGCCCCATGCGCGCCTGCTCTCGAACGGCCGCTACACGGTGCTGGTGACCGGCGCGGGAGCGGCTTCTCGCGCTGGGACGGCCTCGCCCTCACCGCCTGGAGCGCCGACCGCACGGAGGACGCCGAGGGCTTCTTTCTCTACGTGCGCGACCTCGAGCGGGGTATTTTCTGGTCGCTCGGCCACCAGCCCGTCCGGCGGCCGGCCGCGCGCTACGGGGTGCGCTATCGGCCGGGCGTCGTCACCATCACGCGGCTCGACGACGGGATCGAGGCGGCGCTCGACATTGCCGTCGTCCCGGACGGCGACCTCGAGGTGCGCCGCGTTCGGCTCCGGAACCGCTCGCGCCGGCGGCGCCGCCTCGAGGTGACCACCTACGCCGAGGTCGTTCTCCACCACCCGGCCGCGCACGCCGCGCACCCGGCCTTCTCGAAGCTCTTCGTGCAGACGGAGCACGTGCCGGAGCGAGGCGTGCTCCTCGCGCGGCGGCGGCCGCGCGAGGAGGGGGAACGAGTCGCCTGGTTGGTCCACGCGCTCGCCGGCGAGGGGCTGCT
>JBKPBB010000089.1:0-4805 GCA_046744245.1 Thermodesulfobacteriota bacterium | reverse complement strand
GCTCCGGTGGCGCCGGCCAGCCCCGAGCCGCCGGCGGCGCCGGGCGGCGGCGAGCCGGAGAGCGTGCCCGCGACGACGCTGCCGCCGCTCGCCGAGAGCGACGCGGTGGTGCGAGAGCTCGCAGGCGGGCTGTCGCAGCATCCCGGACTGTCCCGCTGGCTGTCCGGGCAGGGGCTGATCCAGCGTTTCGTGGCCGTGGTCGACAACCTGGCGGAGGGAACGAGCCCCCGGCCTCACCTCCTCTTCCTGGCTCCCGAGGCGAGCTTCCAGACCGTCACGCGGAACGGCCGTCTGTACGTCGATCCGCGGAGCTACGCGCGGTACGACGACGCCGCCGACGTCATCGCCTCGCTCGATCCACGAAGGTCCGTCGAGCTGTACCGCCAGCTCCAGCCTCTCTGCGAAGAGGCCTACCGTGAGCTCGGGCACCCGCCGGGCCGTTTCGACGATGTGGTGGCGAAGGCGATCCACACGCTGCTCGCGACGCCGGTCGTCGACGGCGAGATCGAGCTCAGGCCGAAGGTCGTCACCTACGCGTTCGCCGATCCCCGGCTGGAGGCGCTGAGCCCGGCGCAGAGGCATTTCCTCCGCATGGGGCCGCGCAACGTTCGGCTGATCCAGGGCGAGCTGCGCGCCCTGGCCGCGGCGCTCGGCGTGCCGGAGAGCGAACCGCGCCAGTGAACGGCGCGATGCAGGCGGGGCTCCAGAGGTCCCGTCGGCCGGGGGCGCTCGTCAGCACGACATCGGATGGAGTATGTGTCGGGCATGACCCCCGACGACCGGCTCGAGACCTCCTTCACGCGCATGGTGGACGCCACGAGCGAAGACTACGCCGTCATCGCCCGGCACGCGCTCGGCTTCACGCAAGGACTGCCCGATCGGATCCTCCGCCACCTCGCCTTGCTCGCCGGTGACACGGGCGGGTATGCGGTCGACCGGCTCACCCACAGCCTGCAGACCGCCACCCGCGCGCACCGCGACGGGCGCGACGAGGAGTACGTGGTGTGCGCGCTGGTGCACGACATCGGAGACACGCTCGCCAGCCTGAACCACGCGGAGCTCGCCGCGGTGATCGTCGAGCCGTTCGTGTCCGAGGTGAACCACTGGATCGTCAAGCACCACGGCATCTTCCAGGGCTACTACTTCTTCCATCACGTCGGGCTCGACCGGAACATGCGCGACCGCTACCGCGACCACCCCCACTGGCAGGCCTGCGCGGACTTCTGCGCCGCCTACGACCAGAACAGCTTCGACCCCGGCTACGACACCTTGTCCCTCGAGTTCTTCGAGCCCATGGTGCGGCGGGTCTTTGCCGCGCCGAAGCGGTCGCTCTACCTGCCGAGCGCGGGCTAGCGGCCCCGTAGTGCTTAGTCGCGGCCAGTGCTCCTGTCCGCCCCCGGGAGCGGGGGTGCCGGGTAGCGCGGGGCGCCCTCCTGCCAGAGGGCCAGGAACTCCTCGCTCGCCATCGGGTCGATGCCCCGAATGGGCAACGAGCCACGCCGGATCGTCCAGTCCCGCGGCGCGAGCTCGCCCGCGCGCCGGAAGTGCCGCTCGGCCGCGTCGTGGCGCCCGGCGCGTTGGAGGTGCGAGGCGAGCGTGAACTCCGCCCGCGCCTCCTGCTGCTCGCGCGTGGGCAGGAGCTGGTGCGCGCGGATCTCCTCCGGCGCGAGCACACCTTTCCCCTCGAGCACCCAGGCGCGCACGGCCGCGAGGAAGGGCTCCGAGGGCCGGCCCGTCAGCGCGACGAACGTGTCGGTGCCGAACTGGACGTCGTTCGGACGGACGATCCAGCCCCGCTCGTCGATCCAGATCATGGTGGGGACGTTGATGATGTTGAAGAGGTCGGCGGTCACGTGCTCGGTGTCGATGAGCGCGGGATGCCCGGGTGCCGCGCGCTCGATGTACGGGCGGGCGTCCTCGAAGCTCTTGTCGAGCGCGACCGTGACGGGGGTGAAGCCCCGATCACCGAGCTCCTCGTACAGTGCCTGCCAGACCGGCAGGTCCTCGCGGCACCCTCACCACGAGGCCCAGGCGATGAGCAGGGTCTTCTTCCCGCGCTGGTCGCGCAGTGAGTGCAGCTGGCCCCGGAGATCGGGGAGCGTGAAGTCCGGCGCCTCCATCGAGGCGAGGCGGTGGGCACGGTCCGTCGCCGACGCCCCCAGGACCGCGACGCCTTCGTTTGCCTCCACGGCGAGCGGGCGATCGAGCAGCCGCGCGAGCGCGGCCAGGTCGATCCCCTCCTCGTGGACGAGCGCCGCTCGGTCACGCACCGGCACGCACGTGCCGGCCCGGCAGAGGCCCTCGGGTTTCAGCTCCCAACCCACCTGCTCGAGCGCGCCCGTGGAAAGGCGAATCGCGTCGTCGTGGACGGCGGCCTCGACCGTCAGGGGCCGGCCGGCCTCGATGAGGGTCAGGGTGCGGTGAGACATGACCCTTCAAAAGCGCAATACGCCCGCGGCCGCAAGATGCCGCGCGTCGGTCGCCGCCCGACTCACGCGGCCTCGGCACGTCGGCTCAGTTGCGCGAAGCGTTGCTGCGGATCGTCCTGGCGCGCGCCTCGAGGGGCACCGCGTCCTGCTCGCGTCCCATCTGGTGCAGCAGCACGGCGTAGTTCTCGAGCAGCGAGGCGAGCTCGGGGTGGTTCGCGCCGTAGCTCCTCTCGCCGACGGTGAGGGCGCGCCTATAGAGCGACTCGGCCTCGCCGAACTTGCTCTCCTTGCGGCAGAGCTCGGCCAGGTTGTCCAGGCTCTTCGCCACCTCGGGGGCGTTCGGCCCGAAGGACTTCTCGTTGATGGCGAGCGCGCGCCGGTAGAGCGGCTCGGCGTCCGCGTACCTGCCCTGCGCCTGATAGAAGAGCGCCGATTCGTTGAGGCTCGGGATGAGCCCCGGGTTTTCCGCGCCGAGCGCCTTCTCCCTGATGGCGAGCGACTGCTTGAAGAGCGGCTCGGCCAGCCCGAACTTGCCCTGCCGGCGGTAGAGCTCGGCGAGCGCATCGAGGGCGGCCCCCACCTCGGGGTGATCCTGCCCGAGCGCGCTTTGGCGGATGGTGATGATGCGCCGGTAGAGCGGCTCCGCCTCGGCGTAGCGGCCGAGGTCGGTGTAGAGCGCGGCGAGGTGCGTGAGGCTCACGGTGACGCCCGGGTGGCTCGGCCCGAGCGCGTGCTCGCGGATGGCGAGCGCGCGGCGGTGGAGCTGCACGGCGTCCTGGAAGTGGTCCTCGTCGTGGTAGAGGAGCGCCAGGTTGTCGAGGCTCGCGGCGACGTCGAGGCTGTCGGGGCCGAGCGTCCGCTCGCGCAGGATGAGCGCGCGGCGGAACATGCGCTCGGCGGCGTCCACGCGGCCGGTCGTCGCGTAGAGGGTCCCGAGGTTATTGACGATGCTGGCCACCTGCGGATGATGCGATCCCTTCGCCTTCTTGGTGATGCTGAGTGCCCGGCGATGGAGCCAGCCCGCCTGCGGGTACTTGCCCTGCCGGCGGTAGAGCTCCGCCAGGTTGGTGAGCGTGGCGGCGACACGGATGTCGTCGGGGCCGAAGCTCGACTCGGCCTCCTTGCGGGCCACGAGCCACATCTTCTCGGCCTCGGCGAACTGCCCCTTGCCGTACGACTCGGCGCCGGCCGTCATGTACTTCTCCCAGAGCGAGTCCTGGGCAAACCCCAGCGCGGGCGAGAGGGCCAGGCAGAGGAGCGCGACGGCGAGCCGCGTCATGGGTACTCGAGGCGGAGGCCCGGCCGCGGCCACTCGGTGGCGAGCAGCCGCCCGGTGCCGGAGGCCGTGACGTACGCGGTGCGGAGCTCGCGGCCGCCGAAGCAGATGTTGGTGGTGAGCGGATCCCCGGTCGGCACCTGCTCGATCACCTCGCCGCCGGGCGAGATCACCGTGATGGCGCCGGTCACGAGCGTCGCGACGCAGACGTTGCCGGCGCCGTCGACGGCGAGCGAGTCGAAGAGCTGGAAGCCCGGGAGCCCGGCCAGGAGCGTGCCACCCCCGGGGCCGAAGCCGGGCGCGGCCACGATCTCACCCGGCCCGGCCAGCTCCCAGTACCAGACGCGCCCGGTCCACGTCTCGGCGACGTAGAGCCGGCGCCCGTCGGGCGAGAGGCCGATGCCGTTCGGCGCATCGAGCGGGAAGATCACCTCGCGGATGCGCGAGCCGTCGGCGCGCGCGTAGAAGACGCCGGTGCGGTCGCGATCGCGCTCGCGCATCTTGCCGTGGTCGGTGAACCAGAAGCCGCCAGCCGCGTCGAAGACGATGTCGTTCGGGCCGCAGAGCGCCCGCCCGTCGCACGCCCGGTAGAGGTCCTCGACCTCGCCGGTCGCGAGGTCGACGCGCTGGATGCAGCCGCCCGCGTAGTCGTGCGCCTGGTTCCCCGGCACGAGGAGCCCGCCCACCTCGTGCCACTCGAAGCCGCCGTTGTTGCAGACGTAGACCAGCCCGTCGGGGCCGATGGCGGCCCCGTTCGGCCCGCCGCCGGTCTGCGCGACGATGGTCTGCTTCCCGTCCCGCGCGACGCGGGTCAGCGTGCCGCGCTTGATCTCGACCACCAGCACGCTGCCGTCGTCGAGGGCGACGGGCCCTTCGGGGAACTGGAGGCCGCTCGTGATCTCGTGCATCTCGGGCATGGTGCAGCTCCTCACTCGATGGGCACGACCGGACGGCCGTCCGCGTCGAGCTGGTGGAGGTACTCGGCGATGCCGTAGCCGGTGCGGCCCTCGTAGGTCCAGCGGGCGAGCCCCTCGTTGATGAGCGTGCGGCGCCCGCCCACCGCGTGCGCCACCGGCGCGATGCGCAGCAGGTCGGCGCGC
>JBKPBB010000242.1:0-9771 GCA_046744245.1 Thermodesulfobacteriota bacterium | reverse complement strand
GAGTGGACCGGCGCGAGCCCGAGACCGACGGTCATCACCTACGAGGTTGCGGTGCGCGTGTCCGAGACGTCGACTCGCGTGCCCGAGACCCCCCTCGCCGCGCTCCGGCCGCCGCCCGACGCTACGGCGGCGCTCGCGCCGAGCCGCTGGGTCCAGAGCACGTCACCGACGGTCGCGCGCCGGGCCCAGCGCGTCGTCGGCCATGCGACGCGTCTCGACGAGGTGGTGTGGTCGCTCTACCAGTACACCGCCGCGTTCCGCCCCGCGGACGATCCACCGGGGCCGCAGGACGCCGAGAGCGTGCTCGCGGCGCGCCGCGGCACGAGCCTCGGGCGGGCGCGCGCGCTGGTCGCCCTCCTGCGCGTCGTCGGCGTCCCGGCGCGCCTGGTGGGCGGCCTCCGGCTCGCCAACGAGAGCGAGAAGCGCGCCACCAACTCGTGGGTCGAGGCGTGGACCGGCGCCGAGTGGGTGCCGCTCGATCCGGCGGGCGGCTTCTTCGCCGCGCTCCCCGACAGCTACCTGGCGCTCTACCGCGGCGACCTGCCGCTCATCGTCCACACGCGCGGCGCCGGGCTCGAGTACGGCTTCGCGATGCGGCAGAGCACGCGCCGCACCGTCGAGGAGGGCGAGGAGGGGGAGGAAGGCGTGCGCGTCGAGGGCGCGCGCCGTCCGCTCGTGCGCGGCCCGGGGCGGCACGGCGTCGAGACGCACGCGGCCTACGTGAGCGCGCCGGTCGCCAGCGTCGTGCTGATCGCCGACCAGAGCGTGCCGGCGGCGGTGACCGACCGCATCCTCGACGAGGCGCGCGCGGCGGCCATCGACTGCGTGCTGCTCACGGCGCGCTTCGAGTCGCGCTACTTCCGCGAGGCGTACCTGGAGCGGCTGGTGGCCCAGAACCTCTCGCTCATCCGCCAGGCGAACCTGGTCCTGGTCGCCACCGCCGACGACGCCGGCCTCTACGCCCTCATGACGCTCGGCGAGCGTGACGTACACCTGGACGACAGCCGGATCGTGATCGCGGGCGCGATGCGGCGCTCGGCGGCGCTCATGCTGGGCGCGCTGCTCCGGCACCTGGTGACGCCCGGCGAGGTCGTGCTCGTGCCGCACGCGGCCGACCTGCTGCCCCTGTGGGAGATGGCGCGCGCCAACCTGATCGACGGCACGCCCATGGCCGAGGAGGCGCGGCGCTGGAACATCGACGCGATCGTGCTCGGCGAGGTCGGCCTGCGCGTGCCGTCCTGGCGCCGGCCGCTCATGCTCGCCTGGGCGCACGCGGTGCGCGCGCAGGTGCCGCTCGGCGCGCTCACCTTGATCCTGATCCTTCCCATCATCGCCTCGCTCGTGGTGGTGGCGCGGGTCGTGATCGGGCTCGAGACCTTCGGCATGTTCGGCCCGGTCATCGTCTCGCTCGCCTTCATCACCACCGGGCTCTGGTGGGGGACGCTCATCTTCGTCGCCATCGTGGGGCTCGGGGTGGCGCTCCGCCTGGCCCTCCAGCACCTGCGCCTCCAGGCCGTCGCGCGCCTCGCCATCCTGATTGCGCTGGTGGCGGCGGTGATGGGCGGGCTCACGCTCGTGGGCGCGACCCTCGGCGTCGGCCCGCTGCTCAACATCAGCATCTTCCCGATGGTCATCATGTCGAACGTGATCGAGAGCTTCGCGGCGTCCCAGGTGGAGTTCGGGACCCGCCAGGCGCTCCGCATGACCGCCACGACGCTCGGCCTCTCGATCGTCTGCTACCTGGTCGTCGACCGCGCGGGGCTCCAGTCGCTGGTGCTCGCCTTCCCCGAGATCCTGCTCGCGACGGTCGTCGTCGACGTGCTGCTCGGCAAGTGGCGCGGGCTTCGCCTGCTCGAGTACGTGCGCTTCCTGGGCGCCGTCGGCGAGGAGCGGTCCGACGCGCTCGCACCCGCTGCCGCACCCGGCCGCGTCGAGCCGCCCGCCCCGTGATCGGACGCCTGCGCCGCCTGCGCGCCGAGGTGCTGGGCTTGAACCGGCGCAACCACGCCTACCTCTTCGCCTACAATCCGCGCGATCACTACCGCGTGGTCGACGACAAGCGCGCCACCAAGGCCGCGCTCGCCGCGCACGGCGTCCCGACGCCCGGGCTGCGTCACGTGTGCGACACGCAGGGGCGCATCCGCGCCCTCGGCGACCGGCTCGCCGCGGCCTCGGACTTCGTCTTGAAGCCCGCGCGCGGCGCGGGCGGCTCCGGCATCGTGGTGATCGTCGAGCGGCGCGAGCGGCGCTTCGTCAAGGCGAGCGGGGCGACGCTCGGCCGCCGCGACCTCGAGGCGCACGCCTGCGACGTGATCGCCGGCACGTACTCGCCGGGCGGGCAGGGCGACGCGCTCCTGGTCGAGGAGCGGGTCGTGGCCGAGCCGGTGCTCGCGGCGCTCGCCTATCGCGGCGTGCCCGACGTCCGCGTGCTGGTCTTCCGCGGCGTGCCCGTGCTCGCCATGCTCCGGCTTCCGACCCGGCGCTCCGACGGGCGCGCCAACCTCCACCTGGGCGGGGTCGGCGTGGGCGTGGCGCTGGCGAGCGGCCGCACCACCCATGCGGTGGTCGGCCGCCGGCGCGTGGCGGCGCACCCGGACCTGGGCGTGGCGCTCGCGGACGTGGCCGTGCCGTCCTGGGAGGAGGTGCTGGTGCTCGCCACGCGCGCGGCCGACGCGATCGGCCTGGGCTTCGTCGGCGTCGACGTGGTGCTCGACGCACGCCGCGGCGGGCTCGTCCTCGAGCTGAACGCCCGCCCGGGGCTGGGAATCCAGCTCGCCAACCGGCGCGGCCTCCGGCCCGTGCTCGAGGCGCTCGCGCGCGCGACGCTCCCCGCCAGCCCCGAGGCGCGCGTCCGCGTCGGCCGGGACCTGGCGGCGGGAGAGGCTGAGAGGCGCCTCCCCCGGCGCTAACGGGCCTCCTAGCGAAACAGGTCGAACTCGGCCCGCCGCACGAGCCGCGCCGCTGCACCGCCCGGGCCGGCCGTGAAGCGCACGCCGCGCACCAGCGCGGCGGCGACCGCGCTGTCCTTCTCCATCACGAGGCCGGCGGCCGCGGCGACCTCGTCGGCGAGCGCCACCACGGTGTGGTGCAGCGTGCGGCCCGCGAGGTCGGCGCGCCCGCGCAGATCGAGCAGCGGATCCATCCCCGCGCAGCCGAGCGCCACCTCGACCAGCCCCTCGCGCCACGGGCGCCCGAACGTGTCGGTGACGACCACCGCCAGCTCGACGCCGAAGCGCTGGCGCAGGCGCTCGCAGAGGGCCGCCGCCGACGCGTCCGCGTCGCGCGGCAGGAGGGTCAGCACGCCCGCCGCCACGCCGTTCGACTCGTCGACGCCGGCGTTGGCGCACACCCATCCGTGGCGTGTCTCGCAGATCAAGTGCCCGCGGTCCATGCGCACGATGCGCTTCGCCTCGCGCAGAATGACCTCGACCGCACGCGCGTCCTTGCCGCCCTCGGTCCCGGCCGCCAGGCGCTCGGCGAAGGGCGAGGCGACGATCTCGTCGAGCCGCACGACCGCGCCCTCGGCCTTGGACACGACCTTCTGGCAGACCGCCACCACGTCGCCCGCCTTCACGCCGACGCGCGCGGCGTCGATCGCGTCGCCGAGCAGCATGGCCAGGTCGTCGCCCGGGCGGATCATGGGCAGGCCCGGGATCGGGATGACCGCGACCGTCATGGTGCGGCGTCTAGCGCACGCAGCACGACGCCGGCAAGGCGCGCGGCGTGCGCGGGCGAGCGCATGAGCGTGTCGGTCACCACGGCGCGCACCCCGAGCGCCTCGACGCGCGGCGCCCAGGCCCGATCGACGTGGTCGAGCACGAGGAGGCCGACGAGCCCGCGGTAGAGGCGGGCGATGCCGGCGGGCGAGGCCTCGAGCCCGAGGCCATGCAGCATGCGATGGAGCGGGCCCCGCACCGCGCGGCCGCCGACCAGCGGCGAGACGGCGGCAGCACGCCTGCGGCGGCGGGCGAGCGCGCGGCGGATGCCGGGCACCGCCAGGATGGGGCCGATCGAGACGAGCGGGTTCGAGGGCGCGATCACGATCGCGTCGGCGGTGCCGAGCGCATCGAGCACGCCGCGGGCGGGGCGGGCGCGCTGCGCGCCGGCGATCTCGATGCGCGCGATGCGGCCCCGGGCCCGGCGGCGGACGAGGTAGTCCTGGAAGGCCAGGCGGCCACGCTCGGTGTGCACGAAGGTCCGCACGCGGTCGTTGCTCATGGGCAGCACCCGCGCGCGCACGCCCTGGGCGCGCGCCAGCGCGGCCGTGACGCGCGAGAGCGGCCAGCCGGCGCGGAGCCAGGCCGTGCGGGCGAGGTGCGTCGCGAGGTCGCGGTCTCCGAGCCGGAACCAGGTCGGGAATCCGAGTCCGCCCAGGGCGGCCAGGCAGGTGAAGGTGTCGCCCGCGAGGCCCCACCCGCGACGCCGCGGGGCAACCCCGGCGAGCGTGTAGACGACGGTGTCGAGATCCGGCGCGACGTGGAGCCCGAAGAACTCCTCGTCGTCGCCGGTGTTGCCGATGACCGTCAGCCGCCGCGGGTCAGTGCGCCGGATGAGGCCCGAGAGGAACCGGGCCCCGCCCACGCCACCCGCCAGCACCGTGACCCGCATGTGGCTGCCCGGCCCGTCCGTAGAGGGTCGTGCGCTCGACCGGGATGCGGCCCATGGCGCGCACGAGCGCCTCGATCTCCTCGACCGAGGTGTACTCGCCCGCGTCCGCGCCCGCCTCGCGCGAGATGCTCTCCTCCATGAGCGTGCCGCCGAAGTCGTTGCAGCCGGCGCGCAGCGTGAGCTGCGAGAGGCGATGGCCGAGCTTCACCCACGAGGTCTGCAGGTTGTCGATGAGGCCGCGCAGCATGAGGCGGCTGGCGGCGTAGATGCGGAGGTCGCGCAGGCCCTTCGGCTGGGGCGTGACGACGCCGTCGCGGTAGAGCTTGGTGTTCTCCCAGATGAAGCCGAGCGGCACGAACTCCGTGAAGCCGCCGGTCTCCTTCTGGATGCGGCGCAGGAGGTCGATGTGGCGCGCGATGTGCCCCGCGCTCTCGACGTGCCCGTACATGACGGTCGACGTGGTCGGTACGCCCAGGCGATGCGCGGTGGTGATGATCTCGACCCAGCTCCGCACGTCCACCTTTTTGTGGGAGAGGATCTCGCGCACCTCGTCGTCGAGGATCTCGGCCGCCGTGCCCGGGATGCTGCCGAGGCCGCAGTCGCGCAGCATGCCGATGTAGGCCGGGTAGTCCATGTTGGTCCGCCGCGCGCCGTACATGATCTCCATGGGCGAGAAGGCGTGCACGTGGATCTCGGGGAAGCGCGACTTGATGGCGACCAGCATGTCCCGGTAGGTGAAGGCGCCCATCTCGGGGTTGATGCCGCCCTGCATGCACACCTCGGTTGCGCCGCGGGCGATCGCCTCCTCGACCTTGCCGAGCACGACGTCGACGCCGTGGGTGTAGGCGTCGTCCTCCCAGCGCTGGCGCTTGAAGGCGCAGAACTGGCAGTTCACGAAGCACACGTTGGTGAAGTTGATGTTGCGGTTGACGACGTAGGTGACCTCGTCGCCCACGTCGGCCGCGCGGATCGTGTCCGCGGCGCGGACCAGCGCCACGAGGTCGTCGCCCTCGGCGCCGAGGAGGGCCTCGCCCTCATCGACCGTGAGCTCATGGTGCTCGAGCGCGCGCTCGAGGATGGCGCGCACGGCGGCGCCGGCGCGGCCGAGCACGCGGCCGAGCGGCTCGTCGTTCAGGGCGACGGCCTCGATCGCTTCCCAGGGTTCGATCCAGCTCATGCGGAGGCCTCCACCCCGCCCGGTGCCGCCCGCGCCTCCCCGGCGAGCGCGGCCACGCGGGCGCGCAGCGCGGGAGCGAGGAAGCCGGGACGACCCACGTAGGCGGGGTAGATCGCGAGGCGCTCGGCGAGCGTGTAGCCGGCCGCGCGGCAGGTCGCCGCGAGCGCGGCCACGTGCGGCCAGGGCGCCTCGGGGTTCACGTAGTCGGGGGTGAGGGGCGAGATGCCGCCCCAGTCGTTCAGCCCCGCCGCCAGGAGGAGGGCGTGGTCGGCGGGCGAGAGGTTGGGCGGCGCCTGCACGCTGACATCGGCATCGAGAATCAATCGGGCCACGGCGACCGTGCGGGCGATGTCGTCCGGCGCCGGCTCGCTGGCATCGGCACGGGGAATGGTCGGCTTGGCGCGGAAGTTCTGCACGATCACCTCCTGCACGTGCCCGTAGGCGCGGTGCAGGTCGCGAACGGCGAAGAGCGTGTCGACGCGCTCGGCGAGCGTCTCGCCGATGCCGAGGAGGAGGCCCGTCGTGAAGGGGATGCGGAGCTCCCCCGCCTCGCGCAGCATGCGCAGCCGGAGCGCCGGCTCCTTGTCGGGCGCCCACTGGTGCACCTGGCCGCGGGCGCGCAGCCGCGGCGACACGTTCTCGAGCATGAGCCCGAGGCTCACGTTCACTTCCTTCAGGCGCGCCATCTCGTCGCGCGAGAGGAGGCCCGCGTTGGTGTGGGGCAGGAGGCCGCAGTCGAGCGCGATCGCGCACGCGCGGTGGACGTACTCGGCCGTGGTGCGATGCCCCAGCCCGGCGAGCGTCGCGCGGTAGGCCGGGAAGGCGACCTCCGGCTTGTCGCCGAGGCACATGAGCGCCTCCTTGCAGCCGAGGGCGCGCCCGCGCGCCGACCAGGCGGCGATCTCGTCGGGCGTCATGGTCCAGGCGTCGGGATCGTCGGGGTCCTTGCGGAAGGTGCAGTACGTGCAGCGGTCGCGGCAGAGGTTGGTGATGGGCAGGAACACCTTGGGCGAGAAGGTGATCGTTCGCCCCCACGCCCGGTCGCGCAGCGCGCTGGCGGTGGCGAGCAGCTCGGCGGTCAGCTCCGGCGTGGCGAGGAGCGCGACCGCCTCGTCGCGCGTCAGCTCCTCGCCCGCGAGCGGCTTCGAGAGCGCCTCGCGGAGCGCGTCACGCGCGGCCACGGCGCCGCCGGAGGCGAGCTCGGGCATGGAGAGGTCCCGTCCGGCAGGTATCGGACGGGTCCAGACGTGTCAAGCCGTCGCGGCCTGCGCGCTGCGGCTGCTCTCGGCGGCCGCGAGGTCGGGGACGACGAGGTGGCACGTGGTGCCGTCGGGACCCGCCGCCATGGTGAGCGATGCCCCGAGGATGCGGACCAGGCGCCCGGCCAGGCGAAGCCCGAAGCCGAGGAGGCGCGGGGGACGCGTCGTGGCGCGGCCGGCGATCACGTCCTCGGTCTCGACGATCAGCTCGGGATCGATCCCCGGCCCCGAGTCCCGCACCTCGAGCGTGACGCCCGTGGCCGCCGGGCGTGCCACCAGCACGACCTCGCCCTCGGTGGTGTAGCGGACCGCGTTGTCGGCGAGCGCGCGCACCAGCCGCACGAGCTTGTCCTCGTCGGTCGTGAGGGGCAGCTCGGCGGGCGCGTCGAGGCGCCAGCCGAGGCCCTTGACGCGCGCGCGCGACGCCAGCTCGGCGCCCACGCGGGCGAGGAGGTCGCTCACCCGGACGCTGCCGCGTGCGAGCGGCATCAGCCCGCGGTCGAGCTCCGCCATGTAGAAGATCGTCTCGACGTAGGCGAGCAGGCTCGAGGAACTCGACTGGATGCGGTCGAGCGCCACCCGCTGCTCTTCGGAGAGGTTGTCCTCGCCCTCCTCGCGCAGGATGGCCGAGTAGCCCATGATGACGTTGAGCGGCGTCCGCAGCTCGTGCGAGAGGCCGGAGAGGAGCTGCTCGGGGAGGGTCTTCATGCGCCGCACGGCGGCGCGGCGCGCGATCGCGCGCGCCACCAGGCGACGCACCTGCGCGCTGTCGAAGGGTTTCGAGAGGTAGTCGAAGGCGCGCAGGCGAAGCCCCTGCACCGCGGTGTCGAGCGAGCCGTAGCCGGTGATGATGAGGACCTCCAGGTCGGGGTCGATCTGCTTGGCGCGCTCGAGGACGCCGATGCCGCCCAGGCCGGGCATCTTGAGGTCGAGCGTCATCACGTCGATCGGATCCCGGGCCATCACCTCGAGCGCGGCCTCGCCGCTCGCGGCAGTCACCACCTCGCACTCGCCGTGCAGGATCGCGCGCAGCGACTCCCGCACGCCCATCTCGTCGTCCACCACCAGGACCCGGGATCGGAGGCTCATCGCGAGGGCTGAGGAGCAGAAAACATGCCAGGAGCCGCGGCGCCTCGCCCCCCGATTCACGGGCGTGGCCGGTGCGCCGCCCCGTGCCGCCCGTTCATGCTTGAACGCCCGCATGCCAGGCGTGGCACATGCGCGTGCCCGCGCAGTCGGCGCCCGCGCCAGGGCGGCTCCGCCGGAGCGGGCGGGCTGCTCCTCTCTATGAGCTGGCCTCTCTCACCGCTCCGGCGCCTGGATGCCCAGCTTGTCCATGCGGTACTTGAGGATGCGCCGGGTCGTCCCGAGCAGCTCGGCGGCGCGCGTCTGGTTGAAGTCCGTCTGCCCGAGGGCCTCGACGATGATCTCGCGCTCGAACTCGTCGACCGCGTCGCCGAGCGACCTCCGGCCCTGGAGGACCTGCTCCCTGATGGTGCCCGGGTCCTGCTCGCTGCGCCGCACCTGGTCGGGCAGATCCTCCGGCCCGATCGTCGGCCCCTCCGAGAGCACGAGCAGGCGCTCGATCAGGTTCTCGAGCTCGCGCACGTTCCCCGGCCAGTGGTAGCGCATGAGGATGTCGACCGCCTCGGGCTTGAAGGTCTTCTCCGCGATGCCCATGTCGTGCGCCTTCTGCTGCGCGAAGTGGCGGATCAGGAGCAGGAGGTCGTCGCGCCGCTCGCGCAGCGGGGGCAGGTGCACGGTCACCACGTTGAGGCGGTAGTAGAGGTCGGCGCGGAACGTGCCCTCCTTCAGGCCGAGCGCCAGGTCGCGGTTGGTGGCCGCGATGATGCGCACGTCGACGCTGATCGGCTTGGTGCCGCCCACGCGCAGGAACTCGCCGTGCTCGAGGACGCGCAGCAGCTTGGCCTGCGTCCCTGGACCCATCTCGCCGATCTCGTCCAGGAAGAGCGAGCCCTCGTGGGCCAGCTCGAACTGCCCGAGCTTGCGCGTGTGGGCGTCGGTGAACGAGCCCTTCTCGTGCCCGAAGAGCTCGCTCTCGAGGAGCGTCTCGGGGATGGCGGCGCAGTTGAGCGTGACCAGCGAGCGGCGCGCGCGCGGGCTCTGGTAGTGGATCGCCTTGGCGATCAGCTCCTTCCCGGTGCCGCTCTCGCCGGTGATGAGCACGGTCGTCTTGAGCGGTGCGACGGTGAGCACGGTCTTGAAGACCGCCTGCATGCGCGCCGAGCGTCCGACGATGTTCTCGATGTGGTAGCGGCGGCCGACCTCGCTGCGCAGCTCCTCGACCTCGCGCACCAGGGCCGCCTGCTCGGTCGCCTTGTCGAGGTGGGCGCGCAGGTCCTCCACGTCGAAGGGCTTGGTGATGTAGTGGAAGGCGCCCAGCTTCATCGCCTGGACCGCGGTCTTCACCGTCCTGGTCGCGGTCAGCATGATGATGGGCAGGTTCGGGAAGCGGCTGCGCAGCTCTTCGAGGAGCGCCATGCCGTCCACGCCCGGCATCACGATGTCGAGCAGGACGACGTCGGGAGGGCTCGCCGCGAGCGCCTGGACGGCCTCCGGCGCGGAGCCGACGGCCGTCACCTCGTAGGCACCCTTGAGCGCCATTCGGAGCGACTCCCGCACGCCGAGCTCGTCGTCCACGATCAGCACGCGCCGCCGCGGGCTCTCGCTCGTCTCCACCGTACCTCCCCCGCCCCCGCTCATGGC